>VGTM01000075.1 GCA_016874685.1 Methanobacteriota archaeon | reverse complement strand
TAAAAGGTAAAAAGCCAGAAGAGCCAGAAAGATTTGATTTAATAAAAACAGCACAATTAATAAAAGAAAATGAAATCAGAAAAAATCTTTTAAAGGAATGGAAAGCTAAAGAATTGAAAGTAAATGAAGATTTTCCAGAGTCTGGTGAGTCTGCTGAATATCAGGAGAGAAGTCCGGAAAGAGCATTAGTGGAATTTTTTGAGTATTGGAGTAAAGATAACTTTGGAAAAATTGCTCAAATGCTAGATCATCAATCTCTTAAAGAAAAACCCATAAATTCTATCGCAGGAGAATTAAGAAGAGACATTTTTAATAATAAAGAAATTAAAGGTTATAAAATTTTAAATATTGTTGATGAAGCCTCGGCGATATCTGAAATAACGGTAAATCTTACTATTCAAAAGGAAAACAAAGATATATCTCGTGAAATAACATTTAGAATGATTTATGAAAATGATAACGGCGAAATAGATATAAGGGAAATGAATAATGGTTCTTGGAAGTTCATTAGAGGCTATAATGAAATAGAAGATCTTTGATTCTCAAATAGGTGCATCTTTATGATTTTTACTGTATGGTGGCTATTGAATGATTAAAGAAGAAAATTTGCCTGAAGGATGGAAAATAGCTAGATTTGAAAAATTGTTTGATTTTGAAAAAAAATCCAAACACAAGGCTGGAGATGGTAAAGAAAAAGGAAAATATAAATTTTTTACTTCAAGTAATATACAAAGTAAATTTATTGATGAATTCACTTATGATGGAGAATATTTGATTTTTGGAACTGGAGGAAATCCTAGTATTCATTATTGTAATGATAAGTTTTCTACTAGCGCAGATTGTTTTGTAACTGGCGTGAAAAACGCTACTATTCTTGTAAAATATGTTTATTATTATTTTGTTGGTAATATGTATTTGCTTGAGGCTGGTTTCAAGGGAATTGGATTAAAGCATCTTTCTAAAGGATATTTGCAAAAAATAAAAATAGTATATCCTGAAGATATAAAAACCCAAAAGAAAATCGTTGAAATTCTTGAGCACACCGAAAAACTGAAAGAATGGAGAGCAGAAGCTGACAAATTGACTGATAAGTTTTTGAAAAGCGTATTTTTGGAGATGTTTGGGGATCCGATTAATAACACCAAAGGATGGGAAATTAAAAAATTAAAGGATTTTGGAGAAATTAAAACTGGAAATACTCCTTCAAGAAAAGAACCTGAATATTATGGGGATTATATTGAATGGATAAAGTCAGATAACATTAATACTCCTTTAACTTATCTAACAGAAAGTGAAGAAAAACTTTCAAAAAAAGGCGCAGAAGTTGGAAGAATTGTCCCCCAAGGCTCTATTTTAGTAACATGTATCGCTGGCAGTTTATCGTGCATCGGAAATGTGGCAATTGCTGATAGAAAGGTTGCTTTTAATCAACAAATCAATTCTATAACTCCAAAAGCAGATGTAAATGAATTATTTTTATATCATTTGATTTTAAACAGTCAAAATTATTTACAAAAATTTTCTACGCAAGCTTTGAAAGGAATAATAAATAAAAGGGCTTTTGAATCGTTAAATTTTATATTTCCTCCATCTGATCTGCAATTAAAATTTGGAAAAATAGCTGCGCAAATAGAGGAAATCAAAAAACAACAACACCAATCAAAACAACAAATCAACGATTTATTCAACGTTTTAATGCAAAAAGCCTTTAAAGGAGAGTTAGCATGTTAGATGCAGATTTAAAATCAAAAATAAACAAATTATGGGATAAATTTTGGAGCGGCGGGATTTCAAATCCCCTGCAGGCAATTGAACAGATGTCTTACCTTTTATTCATGAAGCGGCTGGAGGATGAGGATGTCAAACGTCAGCAGGAATCCCAGCTAACAGGTGAGAAATATGATTCAATTTTTCAGGATTGTCCAGATTGCAGATGGTCCGAGTGGACCAATTACTCAGCAGACGATATACTGGATCATGTGCGAGACACGGTTTTCCCATTCCTGCGCAATTTAGGTGGTGAAGAATCTCTTTATGCTAGGTATATGAAAGATGCTGTTTTTTCAATACCAACCGCATCACTTCTCATAGAAGCGGTGAAAATAATAAACAATATGCACATAAAAGAGCAAAACAGGGATACAAAAGGGGATATATACGAATATCTGCTCTCAGAGCTTAAAACTGCCGGGAAAAATGGGCAGTTTAGAACTCCCAGGCACATAATCAAGATGATGGTTGAAATGGTTGACCCCAAAGTTGGAGATGTCATCTGCGACCCAGCCTGCGGGACTGCTGGATTTCTCGTAAACTCATATCACCATATTCTGCGGGAAAACACTTCTCCAGATTTCATAAAAGTGGATGAAGAAGGAAATGAGTACAATTTCAAGGGCGATAAATTAGATGACAAGCAATGGGCGTTTTTAAAGGAGAGAACACTTTATGGACACGATTTTGACCAGACAATGATCAGGACGTCCATGATGAACCTGATGATGCACGGCATCAACGATCCCCAGGTAGACCAGGTAAACACCCTTTCAACCCGATACAATGAAACAAATAAATACGATGTTGTACTGGCAAATCCACCATTTAAAGGAAGTATTGATAAATCAGATATCAACGAGAATTTCACCATCAACACCACCAAAACAGAGATTCTATTTTTAGAATTGATGTACAACATGTTAGTTAATGGGGGCAGATGTGCCGTAATCGTTCCTCAAGGGGTTTTATTTGGCAGTACCAGGGCCCATAAGGGAATTAGAAAGAAATTGCTTGAAGATTGCAGGCTGGATGCAGTTGTTTCCATGCCATCAGGGGTTTTCAAACCATATGCCGGAGTATCCACAGCATTTCTATTGTTTACAAAAGGTGAATCAACCAAAAAAGTTTGGTTTTATGACATGGAAGCAGATGGCTATAGTTTAGATGATAAAAGAACGTTTATTGACGGTAAAGGTGATATTCCGGATATAACTGGAAAATTTGAAGCTAGAGATGTAGAAGAGTTTGAGGATAGAAAGGCCAAATGTTTTTTTGTTCCTTTTGAAGAAATTGAAGAGAATGATTATAGTTTAAGTATTTCTAATTATAAGGAGATAGAATATGAAGAGATTGAATATGAGCCGCCCGAGGTGATTAAAGGTAAGATTATGGAGTTAGAAAATAAGATTATCAAAGGTTTGCAGGAATTAAATATATAGGATGTGTAATTATGGAAGAAACTCATCTGGGGATTCCGATTTATTTAGATACGAACACTCTGTTAGATTTACTTGCATCCATGGAAGATGGATTTAGCACAGCAAGTAGGACTGTAACACGAGACAGTCAATCAAAAACTACTGGAATTTCAGGAGAAGGTAGTTTCGGAATCAATGTTTATAGTATATTAAAATTAGGTTTTAAAGGTGCTGCAAATAAGGAAACAAGTGCCGATACAGGGAAAGAACTGGAAGAAGAAAGGTTCCATACTTATGGCTCTTTAATGAACCGTTTGATCAAAAATCTTTATGAAAATGATGTAATTAAGCGAGTTGTTGATGAAAAATCCTGGAATGATGTTACTGAGTCAGATTTTATAGAATTACAAGGAAAATTTATCCCTAATCCTATTGTAAACTCTTTAACAAGACTAACAAATCTCTTTGATTTGTTAATAATTTTTAGCGAAAAAAAGTTAATTCCACCGTACGATAATTTAGATAATCCTCCCATTCCTGAAGGCATGACTAAAAAACAAGCGAGAGACTTCAAAAAAGAATTCAAAAAAAATGCAGAAGATCAGCTAAAAAAGATTAAATCCATGAAAGAAATGTTAGATGGCATTACTAAGGATTTAGGAGGCGAAAACTTTCAAAAGTACGTGATCGAATTGAAAGATTTGCCTGATCACAAAATCGTGAGTTATCTTTTTAATGAGTTTATCAGGGATCGTGCTGGTGTTGAATTAGCTTATGGTGAATTTAGAGTATTAGGGAAGGTAGTTAGAAAAATAGAAAAGGATGAATCAATAGATTTATTAGAAGGTACAGTAGTAGGTTTGAGTGATGAAATTATTGATGCATTTAAAGCTCCTTTAAAAGATATGAGTAAACAATTTAGAATTCCGGAGATATTTACAAGTGTAGAATCACCTGCAATCCAAATTATTCCAATCGCAGTTTTTGTATGATTTAATAATTGTAATTCCATATTCTAGTAATAACGATCCTTAAATCTGTACATCAAAATCAGCCCTAAATAAACACGAATACTTAATTTACAATTAAAATTAAAATACACTATCCAATGAACCATTCCTTCGATAGCTTTTTAAATATTCTTTAGAATCAAAATAATCAGTTAAAGCATTTTCTTTTATCGCTTCTCTAGATATATCGAATTCTTTAGAACTTGAAAAGAATTCATGCAGTTTCCCAGCATATTGTAGTTGTGATGCATCCAGTTCTCCTTCATGATTGTATCCATATTTTTCTACAAATTCATCTAGTCCCGCATTGTTACATAAGGGACAATCACAATTTAAAGTTCCATCAGGATGTTTTTCAAAATAATTTTTGTATTTTAATATTCCTATGGTCTCTTTATCGAAAATATCAACATTATTTAATTTCCTTTTATATGTCCCACAACCTCTGATCATTCTGGTAGAATATACATCTATACCCCAGGATTGTAAAAAATGCATTGCAGAGGCGTTTTCATATTTTCTTTCAACGCCCAAACAATAATATAATATCTTTTTATCCTTATTATTCCAGACATGATAAAAATTCTGAATATTAGACCTCCAATTTCTATAAATCAGACCCATTATATTAATTAATCCTGTTTCAATATTTGAGCAAATTTCGTTAAATTTAGATTTAAATTCAGCTTCATTTAAACCCATATCCAGCAAAGGCATAGGTTCTTTGCCTCTACTTCTTATATATTCACAAATTTTCTTCAAATCTTCTCCATATGATTTTATAGGGTCAAAAGCAGGTATTGATACAATATTAACGTGATCTAAATCAAGACCTAACTCGAGAATTAATTTCATTCCTTTTTTATCTACTTTAATGTCTTTAGGTAACTGAGGAAAATAAGATACTAGAGGAGAATAGGACATAAGATCTGCTTTTTGTTCATCTGCCCTTACTCTGTTATTAAACGGCCCATTTTCTGTTTTAAACTTATTATACTCGTCTCCAGTAAATATACTTGTTACTTCTGATAGATATGAATCTATTTTTATGGCTGTTGGTATCTGTTGTTTACTTCTGTAATCTACGGATGAAGAAACTCTATAGGGAGTTAAAAATTTTCTATTAACTTTTAAAACTCGTCCACCAAAAAAAGAATTGGTATCGTCTATTTCCGCTATCTTTATCTTCATCTTAACCTCTTTTTCTTTTTATACCTTTATCATATAAAACACGCTTTTTAATCTTTGATTTGTTAGTATATTGTGGATATTTCGTATAGACCAACTTTAGAATTCCTTCAACTCCTAATTGATCCCAACCTTTTCTTAAGTCCCTCAATTTTTTCTTCTGTCGTTCATTTAACTTATCAAATGCTTTTTCTGCCAATTCTTTACCTTTTTTGGTCAAATAGAATATTTCTTTATTGGAAGATCTTCTTCCTTCGGTTATGATTAGTCCATGTTCGTCCATAATGTTAATAACGTCGTCTACATCTACAGAATAAGGACCATAAAGGTAATCGGTGAAATCTGCATCTTGTACTTTAATTTGCTCTTCCTTGGTAAATTCTTCTTGCATAAGGAATACTTCTTTCATCAATAGGATCATGCCCTGTATTGGTTTATCCTGAGCATAAAATAAAGCTAAGATTAACTCAGGTAATGTTATTATTCTTTCTTTTTTCATTTTTTCAAGGATTTTTTGTACATCCGAAGGTTTATATACAATTTCACCTTCTTTGTCCTTAAATCCTTCAATTTCTTGCCCAAATAATTTTGTTTTTGCCATTTTTAGAAATACTCCTATGTTATCTTCCAATTGTAAGGTTTTATATGTATAACCAACCAACAGGGCTTTAGTTCAAAATCAACAGTTACGCTTGCCACTATTGTAACTTTATACTCCTTTCCATTAATCTCTACACACCAGTCAAATTTTTCTTGTCTTCTTCTACTTTTAGGGCATTTTTCACCATCATTTAAACCTTGAATTAAACTATAATGATCAATAGATTCTATCATTAATTCATAACTGGCACTTCTGGTAAGGCGCACTTCTTTTCCGTTCCAGTAGTTCCCAAAGTCTAATTCATTATTATTCATCAGTGATTAATTAATAATAGATAATAAATAAACTTTATGAATTTTTTACATTTAGGTATATGATTTTAATAGTAAAAATTTTTTTCTTAGGCACTATTTTGAATTAAAATTAATTTTTCATTAATATTTAATGATAATAATTCGTAATTCATGATATACAGCCTAAAATTCATTTTAAGTTATCCGTAGTCTCCAAGTATCTAAAACAATCCACCACATGGTCATTAACCACACCCACCGCCTGCATAAACGCATAACTTATTGTGGGACCTACAAATTTGAAACCTCTTTTTTTAAGGTCTAAGCTCATCTTTTCAGATTCTGGGGTGGTGGAAGGTATATTTTTCGATTTTTTTCCATTTGTTTTGGATGGGCCGGCCACCTACGAATTTCCAGATGTAGGAATCAAAACTTCCAAAATCTTTTTGAATTTCCAGAACAGCTTTGGCATTTGCAATGGATGGCGTAATTTTGAGGCGATTGCGCACTATACTCGGGTTTTTAATGAGCTTTTCAACTTTTTTGTCATCATAAACTGCCACCCGCACAGGATTGAAATTATCAAAGGCTTACGGAATTTCCCCGTTTTTTGAGTATGGTGGTCCAGCTTAAACCGGCTTGGGCACCTTTCAGTATCAGGAACTCGAATAGAAGTCGATCATCATGGATAGGGACACCTTCCTGATTATGGTATTTGGTGATCATAGGATCTTCATTGACCCAAGGCGGCGTATTTTCGTGTTATCTTCTTTTAGCTTTTATAATATTATAGTTTATTAATTATTATTTTAATTTAATTTTTTAATCTTTACATGCATTCTCCATTGACTAATATCCGTAAATGCATTTCAAAAGTTTGAATAGAATTAAATTTTCAACTGATATCCCGCCGCTGAAATCCTATCAGCCCAACAATTATTAGCAAGGCAGATACGGCTGTAAGTGATATTAGAGAATTTGTGGCTGTTTCACCCACAAGATAATTAGGTATATGGCTGAATGGCGAAATATCCAGTATCCATTTGCTAATATCGAAGAATTCGCCAAGCAGTTGGATAATTACGAATAATCCCAGCGCAACCCAGCTTAAACCCGTAAACCGGGGCAGCAAACCAAACAACGCCACAGAGATCCCGGTCAGTACCCATACTGCAGGTAAATATGCCACGGTGGCCAGCAATATACGTGGAAGGTCATTGTTTAAATTGCCAGTACTTAAACCATAGGTTAGACCGCAGGCTAAAGCAAATATTATCATCACTGCTGCAGGACCGAAAACTGCAAAAATCAGATTACTAAAAGCCCACTTACTCCTGCTAACCGAGCTTGTAAGTACAAATTCAGAATGTTTCTTCGACTCCTCAGATCGTAGCCGAAGGGTGGCTAAAATTGCATAAATTGCAAATACCTCACCAAATGATGATAGAACCAGAGTGAAATAACTATCAACTGGTCCGGCGTTGCCACCTAACTGGGAGAGCAGGCTCATAAATTGAGGGTTGGCCGAAATAATGTCAGTAATTGTTTGAGCCAGATATCCAAGCATGACACCCATTATTACAAATAATAGTATCCAGAAAAGCAGCATGCCCTGATGTAACCTCCAGGCCAGAGCAAGTGAATTGCGCAGACTCTTAGATGCTTTTGAAGGACCAGATCGTTGAGTTATAATCCCTGCACCGAGATCTCGCATTGAAGAGAGCCAGTAAGCTGTGAGAGTCAAACCTGTAATGAAAATAAGGAATAGGCCAAAGACCCACAATTCTTCACCGGCGAAAGCACGGATAAAATGCACCCAACCAAATGGTGACAGCCAGGATAACCAGGTCGCAGATCCATTATCCCAGCCTAAAATACGCAGCAAGAAAAACCCCACTAAAACAGCCACTGTTAAATATCTCGCATCACTGGAGCTTTCTGTAAACTGAACAGCCACCCCTGTAATTGCAGCAAACAAACATCCAAAGATTGCTATGGATAGACCCAGTACAATAGAGCTGGCTGCTGGAAGACCCAATCCAACTAAACCCAATCCAATTATCGCAGCTATAATTATATTTAGTCCGAAGGTGGTGACAAGAGCAGAGGTCAGTGTTGCTTGCCTACCAACTACTGTAGAGTTTAGAAGCTCCAGGCGTCCTTTTCTTTCCTCACTACGTGTGTGGCGGATCATGATGAAGATACTTATTAGTCCAACCAGTAATGGGCCAGGTATACCAGCCCTCCAAGCAGTGAGTCCGCCAATGGATGGGTCAAGCACCGAGCCTAAGAGTGCCACAATAGATGGGTTATTTTGCATCTGTAGGAAAAATGCCTGACGTACTGCAAAATCAGAATAGAGATTAACAAAGGTGGCTGCAATACCAATCACCACCAGAGCCATGAAAAGGATAAAGATTGGCAAAATAATCCGATCTCTACGTAAAATTAGCCGAATCATGGCTGCGGTGCCTGCGAAGTCATCCATCTTCATTTGCATTCTGAATTACTCCTCAACTGTCTCTTTCTGCTCCATTGCAGTATACTTGTCACCATAATAGCGTATAAATAGTTCTTCCAAAGTGGGAGGAGTACTTAAGAGTGATTGTACACCAAATTGGGTCAGATGCTGCATGGCAGGATCGATCTTTTCGGCATCTACACTAAAATGAGCACGGTTACCTTCAACGCTGAGATTATGTACACCCGTCAGCTCATCAAGTCCGGTTATAGGATGAATTGTCTCTATAGTTATGGAAGTACGGGTAAGGTGCCTTAATTCAGTAAAGGTACCTGTTTCGATGATTTTACCCTCTCTGATAATGCTAACCCGGTCACAAAGCGCCTCCACCTCTGCGAGTATGTGACTGGATAATAAAACGGTTTTACCAGCCTTCCTGAGTTCTTTGATACACTGGCGAAACACCCCTTCCATTAGAGGATCCAGTCCCATTGTTGGCTCGTCAAGGATATACAATTCAACATCAGAGACTAATGCAGCTATAAGAGCCACTTTCTGCCGGTTACCTGTAGAATATGCACCGCACTTCTTTGTTGGGTCAAGTTTAAAACGTTCCAGGAGTTCTTCTCGGCGTTCACGCTCGAATCCACCCCGAAGCCTTCCAAGAAGATCAATAACTTCACCACCAGTTAAAGTAGGCCATAAATTAACTTCACCGGGAACATATGCCAACCTGCGATGGAGTTTTACTGCATCACGCCAGGGATCTCCACCAAGCAGGCGAACTTCCCCAGAACTCTTGCGAAGCAATCCAAGCAGTATGCGTAAGGTGGTTGTCTTTCCTGCACCGTTTGGACCAATAAAACCAAACACTTCTCCGGGTTCAATATTAAGATCCACTTCATCCAAGGCTAAAACTTTACCATAATATTTGGTTAATTTTTTAATTTCAATTACAGACAATAGAAGACCTCCTCCAGGATAAAGAACTGAAATTTGCTATAGTAATTCTAAAATTATCATATATTATGTTTAATGAAATATTTAAGATATTAAGTTTTATATTCTAAATTAGTAAAAATTAAACAAATATAATCTGAGTTAGAGGCATCTAT
>VGTM01000074.1 GCA_016874685.1 Methanobacteriota archaeon | reverse complement strand
ATTAAATAAAGAAGAATTAAATAAAGAAGAATTAAATAAAGAAGAATTAAATAAAGAAGAATTAAATAAAGAAGAATTAAATAAAGAAGAATTAAATAAAGAAGAATTAAATAAAGAAGAATTAAATAAAGAAGAATTAAATGAAGGGTCAGTGGAAGAGTCATCTGAAGAATTGCTGGAAGAGGCAACTGAAGATTTACCTTTTGCAAAAGCGGAAGTTGTACGATTAATGAAGCAAAATCTAGACCGTGACAAAATGATAAGAGAAAGGGTAAAGGTTGAGATGAACAAGTTCCTTGGAGAAATACTGGAAAATGTTTGCAAACAGTTGAATGAATATCCATATACCACTATTGAATATGACATGTTTAAAGAATCAATATACCCTTACAAAAACATAGTAAGAATCAATGAGGAGAAAAAGAGAATATTAAAGCATTTGGATGCTATAAAAGCTGATTGTGATGCATTAACTTTAGATGTTAGAAGGACATTGAAGTTGAAAGATGTGGAAGAAGAAGAGGAAAGTTTTTTTTAAACCTTTTTTAACTTCAGAAATCTGATTATTTCTTGAATAATTAGTTCGCGATAATATTAAAACCTGTCTTCAACTTTTTTATTTCGTCTTCATTCAATTCTCTTTTAATTGCATCTTTGTGAATTATCATACTGTGTCCAAACGGATCTCCAACTATTAATGTAACTTTATTTTTACCAATTTTGATTTTTTCAATCTCTTCAAGTATTTTTGCTGCATTATCTTTTATTTTTTTACTTTCAGCAAAATTTTGAGCTGTTTTAACTGCATCATTGAATCGATTCAATACTCCCTCAACATTTGAAACATAGCCCTGGGATTGAGGGCCTGGTTCAACTTTTAACCCTAATTCAGGGATACTGAGGGTTGTAGATTGTGATTTTATGACCCGCGCCTTAAGATTATCTTTATCTAAAACTAAACTATATTGCATAGGGTCTTTCCTCTCAAGACATATAATATCGGAATGCCTGTAACCACACTCCTGACATTTAATCACTGATTCCATTATATCTCCAAAAAAGGGAATATTGTCAGTTTTGGTGGTGAATTCCAAGGAACTTTTTCTTTTACAAACAGGACAATCTATTTTCATTTTATTCGGGTTTTTGTCATCTTATGTTTTTCTTATTCTGTCTTCGTTAATATTTCTTCTTTAAATAAAAATCCCTTCTCATCTAGTTCATTTATCATTTTATTTAAACTTACCTCATCTGGAGCGCATATTTTATGGCTGTGGATGTTATCGGATAGTTCATAAAGACCTTCTAAGTCTTTTTTTCTTTTTGGATTTTTTTTAAGGTGATTTATAAAACGTTTAGCTTCATCGGGATTATAAACATTGACTTTTCGGGTTAAAGGTTCTCCAAAACCTGGTAAGAAATAAGAAACATCGACTATTCTACCGCCATATTTATTTAATATTATGTTGGTTTCTTCCTCTAATACATCAACAGAATGTTTAAAAATCATGATCTTACATATTTCCCTTATCATTGTCAGCATTCTTCGTAGGGTACAATCAATATCTTTATTGTTAATTAATGGAACACCATGTTCTTTGGCCTGAGCCACCAGATAATCATGAATTGTTCTGTTCTCTTTGAAATATTCCAGATGTTTACCTCCACGTTTTATTTTCATAGCTCTTTTAACGAATCTTTCTTTGTGGACTTCCTCGTCAGCACTGAGTATAAAAAAGTGGATAGAGGCTTCTTCCTTGAATTTTTCAATGTCTATAAGCCCAGGAACTAGGTGAACTCCTTCGATTACTACATCATCAAAGTCTTTTACTGCCCGTTGGATAACCTTTTCAATTGCAGGAATTACAAATGTTGCGTGTTCTTCAAAACCAGCATTTACCAATCCGTTACTATTACCTTTAAATCTATCTTTGTCTCTTATGGTCAGATATGCATCAAATGAAGATCTATGAAGTGCAGGAGCGTAATCTGGGCCTATAATTCCTCTGACTATTTCTCTTATAAAATCTGTCTCAATTAAATGTTTAATTCCCAATTCTTTGGCTAATTCTGAAGCTATTGTGGATTTACCAATTCCCGAAGCACTTCCTATCAATATTATATAGGGTTTTCTCAATATAGCCCTCCCCAATATTTGAGGCCGAAATCCTCTGAAAATCTCTAGGTCAGTGTATCTTTTACCCGTTCTGCACTTCTTCTCATTTCAATTCTGATTAGTCCTAAGTTTATGTCTACTTCTGTTATAACAACTAAAATACCTTCTCCTGCTTCTATCATTAATGTTTTACCTCTTTCACCTTCTATCATAACCTGCTGAAGTGGTTCATGTTTCATTTCCTCTGCAGATCTTTCAGCTGTACCAAAAACCGCCGACGACATTGCGGCTACAAGTTCAGAATCGATTTCAGAAGGTACTTCACTTTCAATTATCAAACCATCTTTTCCAACTACTAGAGATCCATTTACCCCATTAATCCTACCTAAATCTTTAAGTATTCTTTCTATCATACTATGCCTCCAACAATAGATAACTATTTATTACCTAAAGTATATATGCTTTAAATCTTTTATTAAATACATTAAATAAATATATAATGTAAATTTCTCACCATCTTACAACATAAACTTCAATAGTAATAGGAGTGATTCTTTGTATATTATATCATCTGTAGAAGACCTTCAAGAGCTTAACTCGTTTATAGTCATTGGATGTGGAGGAGGGGGAGAAAAATTTGCCAATTTTGAAGGAGTCAACACCGCTGGTTTTGTAGACGATGATCCGAAAAAACAAAGTAGGAAATTCTGCGATAAGTTTATATCTTCAGATTTAAATAAAGTCATTGATGAAACTGATGCAAGAAGCGTTGCTATAATGCTTCCAATTGGAGCAGAGGGGGCAGCACTCAAATATGCAGTTGAAGCCATAAAAAATGGTTTGAATGTAGTGACATCATTTAGGTCTTTACCTCTTATAGAAAATAAATCGCTTATAAAACTTGCAGAATCAAAAGGAGTAATTATAAAAGAAATTAGCCCACGTATGGATATTATTGATGGAATATTTGGTATTTCACCTTCTAAATGTACCGAAATATTGCCAAAAATTAATTACAAAGCAAAGGCACCTGTTGTATACATTGGAGGTACTTCTCAGGAATGTGGTAAAAGAACTACTACTAGATTTCTGGGAAAAACCGCAATTGAGGAAGGATTAAAAGCAGTCGTAATTTCTACTGATGAATTGGGGCTTGAAAAACCAGTTGATATCAATTTTAGGGCAGGAAGTCTTTCAGTTATGGACGTGGCTTCTGCAATTATGGGTACTGTCAAATATATAGAAGAAAAGGATGATCCAGATATAATATTTGTGGAGAGTCAGGCGAGCCTTACTGAAATGGATAATCCGCATCCAAGGGGTCTTTCAGCTGCAATACTCATAAGTTGTATGCCCGCTGCTTCAATTGTTTGTCACAGGCCGAATCATCCCTATCGTAAGCCTCGTGGAATAAATTATGAAATAAACGCTATTGAGGCTCTAGAACCAACTAAGGTTGTTGGTATCTCATTAAATTTGCGAAATGTCGATAATAAAAAGGATATATTCAAATATGAGAAAAAATATGGGTTACCCACTGTGGATATCATGAATGGTGGAGCATCAAGATTACTTAAAGCAATAATGGATCATCTGGGGGGGTATAAGAAATGAAAGATGTTTTAGATTTTATCAAGAAAAATATTGGTTTAGAAGAAGAAAAAAAGGAGGAAGAAGAAAGCATAATAATTCCTGAACACTCTCTTTATGAGATAATTTTGATGAAGGCTAAAAACATGGAAGACATTGAATATGCACTGAATCAAATAATTGATGAAAAAAATCCTATAATAATAGACATGAGCTATTTAGAAAAGAAAAATCCAGAGGATTTTAAACTCGCTGGAGAAAAATTAAAGAATTTCCGCAAAGATGTTGGTGTCGAGGCCATTTTACTCTGTAAAAATGGCAAAAATGTGATAATCATTACTCCTCCAGAAATCAAGCTGGTTAGAAAAGAAGATAAATAATTCACTGAACCAAAGACCTATAACATTAGAAACAAAGAATAATAGATTGTACTATTAACACTCGACGGAGAAGAAGATGGAATTACCAATAACAAAACCTTCTAAGGTTTCTTATGCTGATGAATTAGATTTTTCTAAACTACTAGAAAAACTTTCCAAAGACAGGCATAACGGCTTTATAAGGGTAACTCATGGGTCCGAAGAAGGTTATATACTTTTTAAGGAAGGAAGACAAGTTGCTGCTTCATACGATAGATTTTTAAAAGCAGATGCTGTTGAAAAAATTAAATATGCTATGGGTGAAAGTGATAGCTTAATTGAGGTTTTTGATCTTAAATTATCTCAGATCGATTATTTAACAGATATAAATAAACCATATTTGATAGATTCACATTCTGACGTTTATAATATGATTGATGAGCTCAAAAAATCAGGAATTGAATTAAAGTCCGAACCTGAACCTGTATCTGAACCTGAACCTGTATCTGAACCTGAACCTGTATCTGAACCTGAACCTGTATCTGAACCTGAACCTGTATCTGTATCTGAACCTGTATCTGAACCTGAACCTGTATCTGAACCTGAACCTGTATCTGAACCTGAACCTGTATCTGAACCTGAACCTGTATCTGAACCTGAACCTGTATCTGAACCTGAACCTGTATCTGAACCTGAACCTGTATCTGAACCTGAGGTAAAAAAAGTAGTAAATTCTGAATTGGAGGAACCTGTAGATAGATCAGAGCTCATGAAGAAGTATGGGCTGAAGGATGTTGAAGAAGAAGAAGTTGAAAATATTTTGGAATCCTATAAAGGTGGTGTCCTAAGTAGCAGTGATATTGAAAAGATAGAATTAACACTTATGAATAAAATAAAAAAATCAGTGTTAGGAATACCAAAAATTAAAGGAACAGAAGTTATGGTATTTCTTGATAATGCCAGAGAACTAACAGGAACAATAAATATGATTGTAGAATACGAATCTATGGGATTCTTTTCCAGGATTATGGGAAATCCTATGGAAAATTTAAGAAAACAAATTATTAATATAACAGAGATAGAAATAAAAAAAAGTTTTAGAGAATATCCTGAAATTGTGGAAAATTTTGAAATAAACGTAGAGATTCATTAGGAGGTGTCAAATGACAAGAGTTATATCAGTCGCCTCAGGGAAGGGGGGAGTTGGAAAAACAACTATCGCCGCTAATTTAGGAGTTGCTTTAGCTACTTATGGCGAAGAAACTGTAGTATTGGATGCAGATATTGCAATGGCAAATTTAGAGCTGATTCTTGGAATGGAAGGTAAATCTGTAACATTACATGACGTTTTATCTGGAAATGCGTTAATAGATGACGCCATATATGAAGGTCCTAGTGGAGTTAAGGTTGTTCCAGCAGGAATATCCCTGGAAGGTTTGAGAAAGGTCAAATTAGAGAAACTTGAAGAGGTCTTAGAAAGACTTATTGAAGATACAGATATTCTTTTAATTGATGCTCCTGCAGGGTTGGAAAAAGATGCTTTAGCAGCCATAGCGGCAGCGGATGAAATGATTTTGATTACCACTCCCGAAGTTCCATCTATAAGCGACGCTCTAAAAACAAAGATCGTGGCAAACAAACTTGGGGTAAATATAATTGGAGTTGTTATAAACAGAGAAAGTCATGATAAAACATTTTTAACAGACAATGAGGTTGAAACAATCCTTGAAGTACCAGTTATTTCTGTTATCCCAGAAGATCCAGAGGTAAGCAGGGCAGCTGCATTTGGAGAGCCAATCGTAGTGAAAAACCCAAAATCCCCTACAAGTAACGCTATCATGAAACTGGGTGCTGATCTTATTGGAGAGGAATATCAACCCATTGAACCTGATAAAAAAGGAGTTATTTCCAAATTGATCGAGGGTCTTTTGGGAAGAAGATAATAAACTTCCTATTTTAATCAATTTAAAGCAATTAATAAATTAATAGATGTTAACGGATTTTAATATGTCTAGAATTATTGCAATTGCTTCTGGGAAAGGAGGTGTGGGAAGAACTACACTAACCTTTAACCTTGGCGTGGCATTGTCTCTTTTTAATAGGCATGTGGTAATGCTTGATTTAGATTTAGCAATGGCAAATTTGGATATTGTAACAGGCTTATTAAACCCTGATGTGACTTTACACGATGTTTTAGTTAGGAATAGATCGATTGATGAATGTGTTTACGAAATAGAAGATGGAGTTCGTGTCGTTCCAACAGGGATACATTTTGAGACATTTAAAAACTTAAATCCAAAGTACATATCCTGGAACAAAATAATGAAAGAAGTTGCAGAATTTGGGGAGATCTTTCTTTTAGATATGCCTGCTGGAATCGATGTAGACATATTTGAAGGGATTCCTACTGCTTCTGAGATGATTATTGTTACTAATTCTACCATGTCATCAGTTGCTGATGCATTAAAAAACAAAATTGTTGCAAATGAATTGAAAATCAATATTATAGGTATTGTACTGAATATGTATCGTGAAGACAATTTTTTATTATCCTTTAAAGAAATAGAATCTATACTAGAACTTCCAATTATTGGTGTAATTCCATATGATCAGGAAATCGAAAGATCTATGGCTCTGGGAAAATCAATCGTTGAGATCAATTCGTCATCCCCCTCAAGTAATGCAATCATGAAACTTGCTGCTGACATTATTGGAGAGGAATATCAACCCATTGAACCTGATAAAAAGAGCATCATAAACAGATTGAGAAAATTCGTAGGTATATCACCAGATTTGTGAATGATTTAAGGAATACAAAATCACCAATCTGGACTTGATTTTTTTTGTTATCTTGATTTATTATATACCGTCAATGTTAAAGATTTATCCTTTCGAAGTTTATATGGGGTGATATATTGCCTATTGAGGTTGTGGGATTGGGAACATGTAATATTGATTTTATAATGAAGGTCCCCAGATTTTTAAAGGCTGATGATGAAGTAGATATTGAAAAACTCGTTTTATCTTTGGGTGGTTCAGCATCCAATTTTACAGTTGGCCTTTCACGGCTAAATGTCAAAGCAGGAATCATATCAAGGGTTGGAAACGATTATTTTGGCAGATGGTCCATAAACAAGTTTAAAAAGGAAAATGTAGATATAAAAAGATTTATAATGACGGACGAATCTACGGGAATGGCTTTTATTGCAGTTGATCAGCATGGGGAAAGATCTATGTACACTTTTATGGGTGCAAATCAAAAGTTCCAACTAGAAAAAGGGGATATTGAATATATCAAGGCATCTCATATACTTCATATCACAGGCATGTACAAGGAGGTTGTGAAAGAAGCATCAAAGTATGCAAATCTTTTATCATTGAATCCCGGGACAGCTCTTTCAAGATTTGGAATAGATACTTTACGCAAACTTCTTGAAAAGGCTCATATGATCTTTTTAAACAAAAAAGAAGTAGTTCTTTTAACAGGAAAAGAGTTTGAAGAGGGTGTAAGGCTGCTTGTCGACATGGGAATTCCTATGGTAATTGTAACACTCGGTTCGGATGGAGCGAGTCTATACTCGAAAGAGGGGATGATTCACTCCCCAGTTAGGGAAGTTAAAGCTGTTGATACTACTGGTGCTGGTGATGCATTTGCAGCCGGCTTCATTGCAGCCTATATAAAAGAACAAAAATTGGAAAATTGCTTAGACTTCGGAAATTCCATTGCTTCCTCCTGTGTGAAAGAATTTGGAGCAATGAATGTTCCAAGGTCTATACTTTAAATTTATATTTTGTTATATTCTATATTTTCTTATATTGGAGATTTATATTCTGAAATATTGTATTGCATTTTCAGATGAAACTCTGTTTATAATCCTATCCTCAAATTCTGCTAAAATCATTTTGTGAACTGTTTTTGGTACAGATAAGGGGTCAGAAGGTGAAGAGCTCATATCGCTGTTTAAGATGAACCTTTCAAAACCATATTCTTGCATTATTGAAACTGCCTCATCCGGATTCATTTTCTTTGGCTGAACTGTTAGTCCAAGCATGGTACCAAAATCAATTAGATCACTTACTATAGTCTTATCTACATGGTCTATTAAAACCATAGAAGGATCTAGGTTTTCTTCAATTATTTGGACTGTTATTTTGGTTATTTCCCTTTTATTTACACGGGGGGTATGTACAATGGTCTTCATATCCAGGGTCTCAGCAAGCAATAACTGTCTCTTAAATATTTCTATTTCAGATTTAGAAGCCTTTTCAAGTCCTATTTCTCCAATTGCGACTACTAACTCATTTTTAAGTAAATATTCCAATTTTTCAAATACTTTTTCAAAATCCTTGGAAATGCTCCGGGGATGAATTCCAAGCGCAACGTGTAATTTTAATCCATTTTCTCCTGCTCTTGAAATATCGTTGTTTAAGAGACGGTGGAAATGATCCAAAACTACATCTGCTGTGCTCATCCTTAGAGGGTCATGAGCACAGGTTATGGCTGCATGAATACCTGCTATCGCTATTTTTTCAAAATCTTCGTAAGGTCTTGTATCTGCATGTATATGGGCATCTATCATAAATTTCACCACTTAAAACCTTCAAATTCTCCGATATCTTATATTTTACTTGTTGTATTTAAATTTTCAATCTTTTTTTTACTTGAAAAAAATTTTAAATTTGATAATGTCTTTAAACATATATTGGAAGTTTTTTACTAGTTAGATTAAATATTTATAAATAGAAATATTTTTGAGCAAATGTAGCCGGTGGTTCCGGTAAATGGTTTATTGAGGAAGATATTTGAGATCTATCAGTAATATTAAAACGATTTAATTTATTACTCATATAATTTTATTCAGAGGTAATAATTTATCTAAGCAAAAAAATAGAATATGTCTATTAAACCATAATACATATGTATCAATAAATAGGTTTATAAAGTTAATAATTAATTATTATGAATATTAATATTGTAGATCAATATATTAAAAAGAAATTTGAAAAATATGTAGAGGCTATTAATGAAGTTAAATGACATTTTTAAGCAATTTGATGAATCAAAAGATAACTTAAAATTTCTTGCTTCGTCTAATGTTAGGTTAGATATAATGTTCAGTTTAAATGAGGAATCAAAGAGTTTAAGGACTCTAAAAAATGAAATTAATCTTAGTTCGTCTACTATTTTACGTGCTATAAATCAGCTCTATGAAGAGAATATTGTAACTAAAGAATACGATCTTTATTCTTTGTCACATATTGGAAAAATAATAGTCTTTAACTTGATAAAAATGATGAAATCAATCGTTTCAGTCAAAAAATTTGAGGAATTGTGGTTAGATCATGAAATAGGCGGAATAACTGAAGATTTACTTAAAGAAATTGATTGTTTGAGTGATTCTGTTTTAATAAAATCGGAAGATACAGAAATCTTTAAACCTTATAGCAATTATTTAAAGTTAATATCTGAAGTTAAGCACTTAAAGGGTATTTCTCCAATTTTCCATCCGGATTTTATAGAAGTATTTAATAATTTATTGGATAGGGATATAGACATTCAACTCATATTAACCCGTGAAGTATTAGATAAAACTATTGAATCATCTGACAAGGAAAGTATGAAAAAAGCAATACTTAAAAAGAATCCTAAGTTTTGGGAATGGAATGAGGATCTGAAGCTGGCCTTCACTGTCACTGATAATTTTGTCTCGTTGGGTTTATTTTTAGATGACGGAACATTTGATGCTAATAGAGATTTGGTGGGCACCAGTAAAGAGGCAATATATTGGGGTAATAGATTATTTAATCACTATTTGGAACAAGCTGAGGAAATTAAGCTATGGAAACATTTAAAAGTTCGTTATTTACTCAAATTATTTAGATAATTCATAATTATATTAACATACAAAGAGGTCATCCCAAAAATATATTAGTTGGGAGTT
>VGTM01000073.1 GCA_016874685.1 Methanobacteriota archaeon | reverse complement strand
GTTATGATCAGATGATTATCTTCATCTTTAAAATTCTCCCAAATATTCATTAATCTGTTAAAATCATCTAAATTACCATGTATATCTGTTATAACCAGGGCTTTCCCTTTTTTAGGTAATTCAATTAGTTTTCCATTATAATTGTGCATAATATTTTTAGTATACTTTGTTAATATTTAAACTTTTGTATAGAGAAAATCCCATCTATTATAATATCAATCATACAAAATTATATGATAAAAAGTTAAAAATAATTTACAAGATGAAAAAACGAGCTTGAAATATATTTGTTAAAACTTATTCTCTACTTTAAATGATTGGAACAAATTTAAGGGTTATGCATTTTTAAATTTTTATTCAAAATTTCTACGTCTTTTTCCTTAAACCAAAGACATTTCAGCTTCCACGAACAACTACCACATATTTGCTGTACATCAAAATTATCCAGTTTTTCATTTACCAGATTGAAAAGATTTTGTGCAGAATCAATTGTTTCCTCTTTTAGATCGAGTTTTTCCAAAACAAACATATCCATATCATTGACCCTCATATGGGAGTTTGTATCTGCTCTACATAGCTCATCCACGTTGTGAGGACAGCGAAAACAAATATCATCGCATTCTGCGATTATTTCCAGCTCTTGCTCTGGAAAAGATTCTAATTGCTTTACAATTTTATCCATATTTTTCTCAAATTCCTTGTTGTACCCATGTCCCTGGTATCCCTGTATGCAAAGAAGGTGATGTGCTCTAATCCTTATTGGATTAGAATAATTGCCATTTTCTGGCTCGTTCAACATCCACCTCTCCATTGAAAGCTTGCTTTGGAGTAATGGCTTTGGTCACTGTTGCAGCTCCCCATATTTTTACCAGATCTCCAATTACAAATGGAGCAACTCCCATTAAAAGTAATGTCCAGATTCCAGGTACAGAACCTTTCACCAAGTATATCCATGTTCCTAAAACTAACAATCCAGGAATATAGATTAGAACGAAGTTAGCAAAAAGCATTAAACCAAACATGGGGATAAAACTCCTTGCCCTGATGTACCTGTCAGTGAAATAACCAAGAAACAGGGCTGCAAATATGAATCCTATTAAGTATCCTCCAGTAGCTCCTAAAAGAGCACCGTAACCACCTGTTAATCCAGCAAACCATGGGAAACCAGCTACACCTATTCCCACATAAAATGCCTGGCTTATTCCACCCCAGTATCTACCAAGAAGGATTCCTACTAACAGAACAGCGAATGTCTGACCTGTAATTGGCACTGGAGTCCATGGAAGAGGTATGACCACCTGAGCTAGAATTCCAGTGATACATGCCATCGAAAGTGATAAAGCAATTTTTTTGGCAAATGACATGTTAGTTCGCCATTCAAAAAATGAGTATCTTTTTTGGAAATAACTATCTACTATTGCAATTTGCATTAAATTCCCTCCTATCCTCCTATCCAACTATAAATTTTTAGGAATATTTACGCCATTATGGTTCGTATTTCCTTATTTCAACCTCAAGTACTATTAATCTGTAAAACATTTATCAAATAACGTCAAACTTTCGTTATATACAGATTTAAGGAGATATTGAATGATTTAAACTGAAAACAGTTTCATCTCCTTTAATAAATAGGTTTGATTAATATATAAATTTTGTTTTTTAAATTTGAGAAACCTATACTAACAATATAATCAGATTCTTCTCGAATTTTTAAATGTAAAAATAATAAATTCAAGATTGTAGATGAGAAAAAAGGTATTAGTATTATTTTGATTTTCTTATCAAAAACAGGAGTGGAATAGAAGCTAATTGCATGATTACAGAAAAAACAATCAGATATAATAAAGATACCTCATATAAGAATCCCATCAAGACACTTCCTGTAAACCATGCTATTCCATAACCTGTATTGAAAATCCCATATGCTGCTCCACGCCTTTTAACTGGAGCCATTCCAGCAACAGCTGCTCTCATTATGGATTCCTGTGCTCCCATACCCACACCCCATAGAGCCATTCCTAAAAATGCCATATAAAAATCACCTAAAAAGACAAGAGGAGCAAAAAATAGTGATATCACTATAACGTAAATCAAAGTTGATATTCCTATTCTGTCAAAAAGACGTCCAAATAAAAGTGCTGCCAGGGCGTCAACACCCATGGCCACAGAATAAAAGATTGGAATCCAGATACCAGATACAATAAGTTCTTTTTTGAAATGAAATGCAATAAGCGGAAAATCAGCAAATCCCGCTGCAATGAAAGCTACAGCTGCAAGATATATCCAGTAAACATGTTTTAATCCTTTAGATTCCAATTTTGGAACTTTAACTTCTAAATCACGAGGATTAGGGTAAAGAAACCTTGCTAAAACCAGAACACTTAAAGCCAATACTCCAGGTATTAACAAAATAGCGAAACCAGTTTGATAGCTGCCCTTAAAGTATAGAACTATTGCAATTATTAGTGGACCTAATATCGCCCCTATTTGATCCATTGCTTCGTGCAACCCAAATCCCCAGCCCCGCCCAACTTCTGAGGTTGCATGGGAGAGCATGACGTCCCTGGGAGGTGTGCGGATCGCTTTTCCCATTCGCTCTGCAATCAAAAGAATGGCTGCCATTTCCCAGCTTCCAGCCAGAGCAAGAAGAGGCACTACCATCAAATTCACAAAATAGCCTATAATAGTTATTGCCCAATATCTACGGGTTCGATCACTTATATATCCAGAAACAAGGCGCAGTGCATATCCACTAAGCTCTCCAAAACCAGCAACAAAGCCCACAACAACTGCACTTGTTCCTAAGACCTCAAGAAATGGACCTGTGATACTGCGTGCTCCTTCATATGTCATATCTGCAAGGAGACTTACAATACCAAGTAATATTATAAATTTTAGGGCATTTCCTTTAAGAATATCTTTTTTATTTTGTTTTGGCAGGGGCTTGTTCATTGATATCCATTTTTTGTAAATCTAATATTTTTAATTTGTGTTTAATTATTGTATAATTTGTATTAAGAGAACAAATTAAAAAAATTAGATAAAAGATTACGAGATACCTTTCAAATAATTCAAGAAACCGGCATTAATATCCAAGTGGAGGTGTGGTGCTCAATTCTGATAGAGCCCTCCTTGTACAATATGCAATGTATCCTTTATCTTGAGATTTTTCATAAACATCAGATGCATAAGCTAATGCATATTCACAATTGAAAACTGGAATTCCAGCTTTTTTGTATTGATCCAGATAGTTCAAATAGTAATCAGTAAGTGACTGTTCATTCAGAATGTCGTAACCATCAGAAGCATTCCAATCATCAAAAGCAGTGCCATCATACCATATTGCTTCCTGAGATATGCCATCTATTATAGAGAATAATTCTGGATGTCCTTCACATAAAGCTGCTCCATTCTGTTGGATGATAACAAAATCTGGGTTTCTTGCTTTTGCATAATCCCTCATCTCCTGGATGAATTTGATCATCTCCCCTGCAGAATCCTTTCCCTGTCTGCGGGCCTCCTCTATAACTGCTTCACTTTCATAACCCTCAACCCAGTCGATATAAATACCATCAAATCCATCATTTATTGCCTCGTCAATAGCACTTTTGTAATCTCCATAAGGGCTGCTCGTCTGATTCTTACCGTATATAATAATATCTTTCCATCGATCATCCCAGTAGGCTACAGGATAATTTCCTTCCCAACCATCAGGATCATGAGCCAATATATAGCTTGGCCAATCTGCAGGTCGTGGTTCACCTTCATCCCACTCTTTAGACCACCTCCAATACCATCTCCAGTTTTCAGCTTCCCCCATATCTATGTAGGCTATCACCAATTTTCTATGGACACCATCACTTGCCTTACTACTTTTTAACGTTTTAACCATTGCTTTGGTATCGAAGTTTTTATCATCTGATGACCAGTCTGTTCTTGTGGGTTCAATGACCAGCACATCGTAGTGAGAAGCTGCAAGTTGGTCAAATGCGCCTGAAGTGTTTAAACCTTGGATCTGATAGGCCCAGAATTTAACTTGGGATAGATTGAGGGATTTATCAGTGCCGGTGGTTTCTTTATCTGGGATGTAAATTATATAAGCTATTGAAAGAACTAGAACCAAACAAATAATAATTAAAATTAACTTATACCTCATGTCAAAACCTATGTCCATTTTTAATTTTATTTTGTAGGATAATATCGTCAATAACCAAGTTTAATAACATCTTTACAAAATTCATAAGTTTTTTCAACATGATTGGCATGATGAACTTCAGGTAAAACATGGAATGGCCTATTTGTACTACCCATAGACTTAAGTTCAGCTGACACGTATAACCAGTAATCTTCGGGTATATGCACAAATTTAGGTGTTCTATGTCTTTCATGGATATGAACACCAAATAAACTGTCTTTTGGGATTTTATTGAATTCCTTTATAAAATTATCTTTTGTTACTGTGTAAAATTGTTGTATATCCAATATTATTCCTGTTTTAGTAACTAAATCATGATATTTATCTTTGAAAAATTCCCAAAAATCTTTTATGGCAGTTCCATTTTGAATATATTGTCCTGTTCTATTTTCAACAAAAATAAAAATATTATCGTTATATTTTTTGTCATATTTGTCGTTTATCTTTTTAATTGCCTTTGAAAAAACTTTTATGTTGTTCTTTCCTCTTTCAAATTTACCGGGATGAATTTCAATTGCATAGGGAGAAACTTCTAAAAAATCAATTATACTAAAAACATGTTTAATAAATTTATTCAGCCAATCAGTGTTATACCAACCCAATTTGGTTGTACAACTCTTTTTTAACCCTCTCCTACTAAAAACAGGTTCTGTATGTAAGATGTATTTTATATCTTCATTATAAACTCCTTTAGAATACAGATATTTTACAGAGTTCTGATCAAGCATGGAACGAATTTCCAGCCCAGTTTTCTTTTCTTCACTTTTATTTTTAACGAAATCTGCCGGTATTTCAACTATTTTAAAATCTTTGGTCTTATATTTACTATTTATCCTTTTTACTTCCTTTGCTCGTTTATTTAATCCACCACGTCCATTTAAATTAAAGGGCCCTATGTTAGGATAAGTGAAAATTACAGTTCCAGGAATATCTTTATTCATTATTTCCCTTCTCCAATATTAATTCATTTTATATTTGTTAAGTAGCCCCTTATCTCATCTAAAGAAATTTCAAGAAAGATTAAATAAAAAAAATCGATTAAAGCAACTTCGCCTTATCATAAACATCCTTCAAGGTCTTCATATCCACACTGGTATAAATCTGCGTGGTGGAGAGATTTGAATGACCCAGAAGTTGCTGTATAACTCTTATATCCACACCATTCTTTAAAAGATGGGTGGCGAAGGAATGGCGGAGGATGTGGGGTGTTACCTTCTTTTTTATCCCTGCAACTTTGGCATATTCCTTTATCATCATCTGTATGTATCTTGTGGTTATTGGGTTTCCAAATCTATTTACAAAAAGAAATTCACTTTTTTGATCTCTTTTTTCAAGATACTCCTCAATTAACTCCCTGGTCCTATCATCAAACAGCACAATTCGGTCTTTTTCTCCTTTTCCCCTGATCCTTATGGTTCGCTCATCTAAATCCACATCATCTACATTGAGTGATACCAATTCTGAAACTCTAAGTCCAGAAGAATAAAGAAGCGCTAATATCACTTTATTTCTTAAATTTAGGAAATTTGAATTTGCAGATGAAGAATCCAGTGTATCATATCCATCTAATGCATTTATTAATTTTTTAACTTCAGTTTCATTCAAAGATTTAGGCAATGATTTTGTTCGTTTAGGTGTTTTTACCCCTCCCAATACATCAATACCACCGAATTCAAAGAACTTTTTCACCACCACAGTTACAAGATAAATATAATTCTGTGAAACCTTTCTATCACGTTTTAAATACTGAATGTACCTTTTAAAGGATCTTAAAATCCTTCGCTCATCATATAAATCTTTTTCATTCAATAAAAATTTGTAAAAATTGTTTATTATTGATTTATATGTTTTTATTGTATTTCTTGAGTAGTTCCTTATTTCAAGTTCCACCAGATACTCTTCTATCATATCTGGAAAATCAAGATTCTCTAAAATAGGATTTTTCCAAATACCCTGAGATTCAGATGCAACAAGTGTTTGCAAATCTGATTCACTTGTCTTTAGAATTTTCTCTGTTTGATTGGAATGAGGGATCATTATATTATATTTACATATGACCTCTAATTTAAATTTAACTAATAAAAAGCTTAAAAATAATATTTATTTGGAATATGGTTCACGAAAAGAGTAGTTACAACTTCATTTTAAATATATTTAGCTGAAGTTTTACATGTAACTTCTATCCACGTGTTCATTGGGAGTGTGAGATTTTCTTTTACTCATATGTTGAGAGCTGGATATATCCTTCTGCATAGCATTTTCAAATGAACTATACCTTTTTAATATCTGATCTTCGATGGATATTGACTTGCTTATTGCAAAAGACATGTGTTTTTCTGTTATAAAATTAATTCCATCCATTACTGCCAGATCTCCTGCCATTCTCACCACTCCACCAAGATCTCTCAAACGCAGGGTGAATGCGTTGTCTATATCATCAATGATCCTTGCCCGCTTTCTTGCTTCTTCTATAAGCAGCTCAACTGCTCTCATGGTTGCGTGTGGTATTTTCCCATCAATTTCAATTTCCTGTGCAACAAATTGTGCTAGCTTAGCCTCATTTTCCTCTGTATCAGGCATGGTAGTTCTCATAAGAATTTCATAACCCTCGCCCTGGATTCTTGAACGTAAAGGTGGTAGTATGTATTGTATATCTCTCATATTACATGCTCCTACGAAAATGAAATCGCAAGGAACTTCTTCAACTTTAACAGAGCTTCCAGCACTTTGTGGGTTTCTTCCAACTATTGGAAAAACTTTATCCTGCATTGCACTTAATATAAATCGCTGAAGATTTGCTATATGGACTATTTCATCAATAAAGAGAACACCTTCATGTGCTTCATGGATAGCTCCAGGCACCACCCGCTCATAGGGTTGTGTTCCTAAATTTGGATGTCCTCCATAAGGATCATGCCTCACATCCCCCAGAAGTTCTGTTTCACTTGCACCAGTTGCCTGTACAAACATCTTTCTATCCAGCGGTATGATAACATTTCTGGGTTTTTCTTCCACAATTTCTCTTCTTTTCTCCAGTGCCTTTTGATCCAATACTTTTATTTCATCTCCGTCAATTCTTTCATATATTACGACTTCTTCCTTTCCATTTCTAACCCTTGTTGTTGTTACTCTATTTTGGGGAGTGTTTAAGGGCCCTGAATTCATCTCAAACATTCCCAAGAGATCTCCTATATGTTTTCTACGGGCACTTATATGGGAAAATTTATCACCGCCACATTTTGGACATATACTCTGATATGCGCTGTTGTAATTTCCACAATGAACACATCTAAACCCTAATCTTTCAGCCACCACTTCAGGAACATTTTGTGGATCCAGTATTTCTCCTTCAGCCCTCTCAAGATTTATTTTTTCTCTTTCAATTTCCTTTCTCGTTTTTACTTCAACGAAAGGTCTCTCAGGGCGTTCTGGATTGTGTACAACCGTTATCTCCTCATTCGGATCACTTAAATGGAAAGATATTGCCTGGGCTAGGAGAGATTTTCCAATACCTGGAGGTCCTACAAGAAAAAGATTTCTTCGCTGCTTTGCAGCTATTTTCACAAATTTGATGATGTCATCATGCCCAATGACTCTATTTAAGGGGTCTTTAGGTATTAAAATATCTTTCGTAGTTTTTATATCTCCCAATAACTCTTTTTTCATGTTAACGTACATTTAATACCCCCTAAATGAATTTGGATGAAGTCTGTTAAATGGTCGCGTCTTTCAGTAGATCTTTTCAATTATAGATTGGATTATTTATTCATTATATACAAGTTTATATCCATTAATTTCAAGTTATATTCATAATTCAAATCCTTCTAATCGCTTTTACATGCAATTAAGCTAAATAGACAATTAGAGTATTTCTAGTTTTTTAGATAAAATTTACTTGGTGATAACCTTTATATCCTCTGGTTTTTTTACTACTTCACTCATTCTTACAGCCACTATGTGTTTTACTCCCTTTTCCATTGCAATATCGATCAATCGCTGGCTGATAACACCATCGAAAACAACTGCATAGGTGCTATTGTGGACATTTTTAAGCTCATCGTAAAGATTTTCAACTTTTACTTCTTTTAGAATATTTAATGCATCGTCAAGGATCTCTGCATTTCCAGAGCCTTCCAATTCCTTTAATATATTCTTCAATAGAGTGATTTTATCTTTACCCTTCTCTTCAACTTTAACTCCCAGGTCATGGAAAAGTTGTTCAACAGGTATTTTGTCTCTTAATGCCACCATGATCTCATCTTTGCTGAGATCTTCAACCTCTTTACCTTTTGGAGCTTTTGTAACATAATCAACTTCGCCTACTTGGAGTAATTCTTTCAGAATGAGCTCTCCGCCTCTATCTCCATCCACAAATGCAGTTACGGTTTTGTTTTTGCTCAGTTCAGCCACTGTTTTGGGTACACTTACTCCTTCCACTGCAATTGCGTTTTTTACACCATGTCTTAATAGATTTAAAACATCTGCCCTTCCTTCTACCACCAGTATAGCATCTGAAGTAGGCACGTTAGGACCTGCTGGAAGCTTTTCATCGCCATATTCAGTTATCTCATGAATTCTCATAGCTTCTTTAACCTCTTCTATCATTTTGATACTTTCAGGCGTAACTTCTTCCATCATCCCTGCGTAAATCTCCTTTGCCCTGTCTACCACCTTCTTTCTTTTCAGGGCCCTGACATCTTCCACATTAGTGACCTGAATATAGGCCTCGCAGGGGCCAACTCGATTTATAGTTTCCAATGATGCCGCAAGAATGGCTGTTTCAACCCTATCAAGGCTGGATGGAATAACTATGTCTCCTTTTGATCTGCCAGCCTTTGAATTTATGTTTACTTTTATTCTGCCAATTCTTCCCGTTTTTTGTAATTCTCTCAGATCTAAGTCATTGCTTAGAAGCCCTTCTGTCTGTCCAAAAATGGCACCCACAACATCAGGCTTTTCTACAATACCATTAGCATTAATTTGAGCATGAATGAGATATTTAGTAGTACTTATCTCTTCTTTAGCCATGTTTAGCCTCCTTTTCTTTATAGATACTTATCAGAAATAATATTATCTGTAAGGCTTTCTAATACCTAAACAGAAATCTATAACTAATCACCAAAAGTTGCCATAAATACCTACTTCAAATTCCAGTTGACTTATATGTCTTGGAAGGCTCTGAATATCCTTTATGTATCTTCGAACCATTCCCATGATCTTTCTTCTTATTTCCAGATCAGGATGTGAGCCAAGACTTTGTATATCACTTGAGAGTCTTTTTGCAAGTTCGTTGCCTTTCCTATCAAAATCTGTTAGTATAACAACGCGCGAAGATGATTCTACAGCTATCTCTGCAATCTCAAAGAGTTTAAGACCTGAACCAGAAACTCTTATAAAGTCTCCATCAATACCGAGCTTTTTTAATGCTTCTTCGTCTTTTTTACCTTCAATAAGAATGGGTACTCCATGTTCAACACAGTTTTTGAGTTCCTCAAGTTCTTCAATGATACGTGATAATCTTCTAAAACCCATGATAAAGCACCTTTTGGTGACTTTTATTGTTAGTATCTATGAGATTATATGCCTAATCTTATATATAAAACTGAAGATGGAAAAAATTCGACACAATTTTAGAGAGTAATTAATTCCATTTCATATTATTTAAGATATATCCACTATTATTATTTGGAAATTTTCATCTTTACTGAGGTTGTCCCACGAAAATTGTTTTTTAAAATTTAAGAATTTGGATTTTTTTTAGGTGTTTAAGTTTATTAAATCCATTTTATTTTTATTTTGAATATTATGGATTC
>VGTM01000072.1 GCA_016874685.1 Methanobacteriota archaeon | reverse complement strand
TTCAGGAAGACCCATCCATATATCGATGATCACAAAATTTATCCATGATAAGATTGCACCTATGGTAATAGCAATTATTTCATTCAAGCTTGCTCACCTATCTCAGGTTTTGGGAATACTCTCTCTAAGAAAAACTTCGAAAATACTGCAGAGAAGATTCCAATAATGATTGCAGTATAAATATTGTTGTAAACTTTAAAATAGTTGAATATAGCAAAAAACCCCACTGCAAGTATAACAGTTGGAAAAATTATACTTATCATCCATGAATTTCTCATTGGTTTGTCAGGAAGTATTGGAAGCCTTAAAATTAGCCCCAAAACTGTTGCAGAGACTATTGCAATGATGTATTCTTCAAACATTCGCAATCCTCATCATTAAACTTTCATATTGAACAATTATATTTTATATTCAAAGTCTTTATTATTCTCAAAGTCATATGTTAAGCAAATACAATATTATTAATTCCCTTTTAGTTTCATCATGATTTATAATGATGAATTTTGGACAGATTTCTTATTTCAACTATTACATATAAATGTTTTTATTTCATCATGATTTATAATGATGAATCTTGAACAGATTTCTTATATCAACCTATTAATGTTTTCATATCTTTTCTATAATTAACAACTTATTTATTTTCTCCCTTTTTGGTTCTTTTGTACAAACATTCATCAACATTTTTTAATATAAAAAAGTTACGATCAATTTTTGATATTGAAAAGATAAAAAAATGCTTAAATTTCTATTTTGGTTCTCATATACATTTAATACCTAATTTAACCTCAGGAATTCTTGACTTTATTTGTTTTACACTTTCATTATTTATCATATTTATTTTGCTTTTATAGTGACGTACCAAATGTTTTAAACTATTTATTCCGTAAACTTGCGAAAAAGTGATTTTAAGCTGGTTAAAGATAATTTATCAGAACTTTATTGATCTATAAGTTTAATAAATTACGATCGTCAATATAATTAGGTATTAAATTTAATACTAAAAACCCCTCTTATTTTCTTAAAATTAATCAAACTCGGCTTGATAACCACAAATTATATATATAAGAAATTAACACTTCAATGTATAATAAATTAACATGATAAATCATTATAAATAGGAGCTATTGCATGATTATTATGACCAAAATCGATTTATGATAAAAGTGATTTAAAAAATTTTTAAATCTTTAAAATTATCACTATTAATCATTAACAAAAGAATATTAGGAGATCATTTATCGGTGATTTAATGACTTTAAAAGGAATCAAAGAACTTCAGAATGAAATTTGGATGATAAAGAACTTAAAAGCAAATTTTGGTGAATTGAGGTTAAATAGAAATTGGGACGAACCAATGGGTCCTACCAGCAAGCCCAATGTTACTGATCTAAGAGCATGGGATTTTAAGTTACTCAGTAGGTTCGAACCTTTCTATGCACCATTTTGTGATATGTGCTGCATGTGCACATTTGGTAAATGTGATCTACTTGGAAAAAAAGGAGCTTGCGGAATCAATGCAGATGCTCAACAGGCCAGAACATTCCTATTATCATGTTGTATAGGAACTGCTGCGCATACAGCTCATGCACACCATTTACTGAAACATCTGATAGAAAAAAAAGGCGAAAATTTCCCTATAGACCTAGGCATGAACATAGACATAGAAGCACCCATCATGAGAACCGTAATAGGTGAAAAACCAGGGAAACTGGGAGATTTCAGAAAGGTTCTGGATTACTGTGAGGAACAACTGACCTATCTACTTTCCGCCACCCACACAGGACAGGAGGGAAATATCCTGGATTTCGAATCAAAAACCTTCCATGCAGGTATGATAGATGAACTTTCCAAGGAAGTTTGTGACATATCCCAGATAGCAGCCTATGGAATGCCAAAGGGAGAGGAAGATGTTCCACTTATAGAATTGGGTTTAGGAGTGGTTGATAAGGAAAAACCAGTCATACTTTGTATAGGGCATAATGTCGCCCCAGGGGCAGAAATAGTGGATTATACCAATGATAAAGGACTTTATAATGAAGTTGAAGTATGTGGAATTTGCTGTAGTGCCATAGACATCTCCCGGCGCGATAAAAACGCTAAGATCATAGGGCCCTTATCAAAACAGCTTGAATTTATACGAAGCGGAATAGCGGACGTAATTGTCGTTGACGAGCAATGTATAAGAACAGATGTACTCGAAGAGGCTTTGAAAAACAATTCTACTGTCATTGTAACCACCGACAATGCATGTTACGGACTTCCTGACAGAACAAATGAAGACGCGGATAAAACAGTATCTGATCTAATCGAAAGGAGAATAGACGGTGCACTGATATTGGACGCTGAGAAGGTTGGTGAGATTGCGGTTAAAACCGCTCTGAGAATCTCAAAGGATAGGAGAAATATTAAGATACTTCCAGATCTCAAAGAAGTCACTAAATATGCCGAAGATTGTATTAAATGTAGGATGTGTGAGAGAACCTGTCCCAACAGCTTCCCTGTATTTGATGCTATTCAAGATGCGGGAGAGGGACAATTTTCAAAGCTTTTAGAAGTATATGAGATATGCTATTCCTGTGGAAAATGTGAAGAGAGCTGTAAGGCTGATTTGCCCCTGGTATCCATGTTAACCAAGGTAGGTGGACATTACCTAAAAAATCAGAATTACAGGATAAGACAGGGAAGAGGACCTATCCAAGACGTGGAAATAAGAAAAGTAGGTAGACCAATTGTCTTCGGGGAGATACCTGGAATTATAGCCTTTGTAGGATGTACAAACTATCCAAAAGGAGGAGAGGAGATTGCCAAAATGGCGGAGGAATTCCTAAAAAGGAATTATATAGTGGTTGCAACTGGTTGTTCAGCCATGTCAATTGGTGAATACAAGGATAAGGAAGGAATAACCCTCTATGAAAAGTATGAAGATGTATTCGGTGCCGGAGGTCTTGTAAACCTGGGATCATGTGTCTCTAATGCCCATGTTTCTGGGGCATGTATCAAAATCGCAAATATATTCGCTAAAAAACCTCTCAGAGCGAATTATGAGGAAATAGCTGACTACATATTAAACAGGATTGGTGCCTGCGGTGTGGCATTTGGTGCCTACAGCCAGAAAGCAAGTGCCATCACAGCGGGAATAAATCGGTGGGGAATACCAGCCATAGTAGGACCTCATGGAACGAAGTTCAAACGTCTCCTTCTCGGGCGAAAAGACAAGAAAGAAAGCTGGAAGGTTAATGATCTTAGAAGTGGGGAGGTTGTAGAAGGAGAACCTTCTCCAGAGCATCTTTTGTATGCAGCAGAAACCAAAGAGGAGGTTATTGCATTGATACCTAAGATATGTATAAGGGTTAACGATACCCCTAAAGGAAGACAGACAAAACTCACAAACTACATAGATCTACACCAGAAATACATTGAAACATTTCCGAATGACCTTCATTTATTCGTAAGAAATAGAAACGATATTCCCATAACATATAGAAAACAAGTTACGGAGTTTTTAGAATCAAAAGGATGGAAACCTAAGGAAGCACCATTTGAACCTTCATTAATGGATTTTAAAAAGGAGGAAGGAAGATGATGCCTTGGCAGCCCACAACCATAGCCGGTCCAAAACAGGCAAGAGTCGCAAACCCAGAAAGCGTAATCAGAATGCTTAAGAAGGCAAAAAGACCGCTTTTTATCATAGGACCTGTCATAATATGCGATGAAGGTTGCGATGAAACCGTTTGCCATAAAGCAAAGATAAGATCATCATGTATGGATATCGCTAAGGAATGGGATATTCCTGTTGTAACCGTGGGGCATGCCTTCAAATCTTTCCTTAAAGAAGGATTTGATACCGAACCCATGGGTATCATAGAGATTGTAAATCTCCTGAAAGATCCTGAGTGGAAGGGACTGAGAGGAGAAGGACAACATGATCTGGTCTTATTTATCGGAGTGACCTATTACATTGCTTCACAGGGATTATCCACCCTGAAACATTTTGCACAGCATCTTGTAACAGTGACACTTTGTAAATTTTTCCATCCAAATGCAGATGCATCGTTTCCGAATATGAGTGATAAGAAATGGCTAAAATATCTTGAAAAATTGAAAATAAGCCTGAGAATACTGAACCAAGAAATAAACACAATACGGAGGGTTTGAATGTTTGAGGATATACCTGTTGACGTTGGACACGTATACGAGGGAGAGCGTATAAGATCTGCTAATATGTTCGTTGAGCTTGCAGGTCCAAAATCAGTAGGTGCAGAACTTCTTAGAGTTGTAGAAAAAGTCGATGACGGAAAAATAGAGGTTATAGGGCCAGATACAGACGAAATGATTGAAGGTGAAAGTTACAAATTTGTATTACAGGTTAACGTACAAGGAGATTTGCTCGAAGAGGAAATTGAGGGTGTTTTAGAGACGAAGATTCATGAACTTTCCAACTACATACAAGGATACATGCACCTGAATCATAGGGACCAAATCTGGTGTAGAATAAGTAAAGAAGCGTTTGAATCAGGTTTTAAGTTTAAACACATAGGAAAGGTTCTTGGAATTTTATTAAAGGAAGAATTTCCAATAATTCAGGGGATAGAGATTAAAATATCCACAGATCCCAAAGAGGTAGAAAAGTTTGTGGAAAAAGCGATGGAAATCTACGAAAAAAGGGATGCTATGGCAAGAGAGCTAAGTGATGAGGACGTGGACGTATTTTATGGTTGTGTCATGTGCCAATCCTTCGCACCGACCCATGTATGTATAGTATCCCCAGACAGATCAGGGCTTTGCGGCGCATTAACCTGGTTTGATTGCAGGGCATCTGCAAAAATTGATCCAGAAGGCCCTGTATTTGAAGTCAACAAAGGTAATACGTTAGATGATGTCAGAGGAGAATATGATAATGTAAATGATGTTGTCGCTGACAAATCTCAAGGTACATTCAATAGAGTTTATCTGCACAGCGTATTTGAATATCCACACACTTCATGTGGATGTTTTGAAGCAGTTGCATTTTATATACCTGATTTAGATGGTATTGGGATAGTGGATCGGAGTTTTAAAGGTGAAACCCCACTGGGGGTGCCTTTCTCATCAATGGCAGGGCAATGTTCAGGAGGGAAACAAGTTGAAGGGTTCACTGGAATTTGTATTGAGTATATGAGATCTCCTAAATTTTTACAAGCAGATGGGGGTTACGAGAGAGTAATTTGGCTTCCAAAGGAATTAAAGGATCTGTTGGATGATTTCATCCCAGAAGAAATTAAAGATAAAATCCCAACTGAAGAGGATGCAACGAAGATAAAGGATATTAAAGAATTCTTAAGCAAGGCGGATCATCCAATCATCATAAGATGGGAAGAAACAGAAGCTGAAAAAATCGAAACCAAAAAATCTGATGATGAAATTGTAATGGAATCGACTATACCTCAGGTCGCTTATGCACCCGAAATTTCTGTACCCGCTTCTGGAGAGTTTAGAATAATCCTTAAAAATGCAAAAATCTACGCTGAAAAAGTGATAATCAGGAGGAATGAAAATAAATTTGACAAATCTTAAAAAATTAAATAATTTACCTTTTAAGATTAAAAAAAATAAAGGGAGGGAATATATGGCCCAAATAACAATTGATGATGAAAAGTGTGAAGGAGCAGACTGTGCAGAATGTGTTGAGGCATGTCCAACAGCTATTCTCACAGTTAAAGTTGATAAAATAATAATTCAATATGTTGAGGAGTGTAACTTGTGTGAGATCTGTATGGACATTTGTCCTAATGAAGCAATAGAGGTGAATGAGGAATAATAGGTAAAAAAGAAATCTAAGACTTATTTGCTCTTATAACAAATTTAAAGTCTGAAATAATTTTTTACAAAAAAGGTAGTAAGATATGATAGTAGCAGTGAGTGGAAAAGGAGGAACCGGTAAGACTTTGGTTGCATCTCTTATAATCCGGAATCTTTTGGATAAGGATCTGGATATCCTTGCCATAGACGCAGATCCAGACTCAAATCTTCCAGAAGCACTGGGTGCAAAGGCAGAGAAAACAGTGGGTGATGTCAGGGAAGAACTCAAAAGAGAAACAGGAAAAGGTGAAATACCCTACGAAATGGGGAAATGGGACGTATTAGAGTATAAAATCATGGAAGCAGTTGTTGAAACATCAAAATTTGACATGCTGGTGATGGGGAGGCCTGAGGGAAGCGGATGCTACTGTGCTGTGAATAACATGCTCCGTAAAATCATAGAAACCCTCTCTAATAACTACGATGTAATAGTGGTTGATACCGAGGCAGGACTGGAACATCTAAGTAGAAGAACCACCCAAAACGTCGACATAATGCTAATAGTAACAGATACATCAAAAAGAGGCATATTAACAGCTCAGAGAATAAAAGAATTATCTGATGAACTAGATATAAAATTCAAAGAGATGTATTTTATATTAAATCGTGCGAATCCTAAAAAAAAGGAGGAATTATTAAGAAAAATTGAAGATACAGGATTAAATATTATTGGAACCATAAACGAGGATGAAAATGTGACTGAATATGATATTGAAGGTAAACCATTAATAGAACTTCCAGAGAATTCCAGTTCAGTCTTAAATGTTTCGGAAATAGTTAATAAAATCTTATATAAGAAGGAGATACGATGACTAAGATAAAAGTTGATAGAAGAGAATGTGAAGGTTCAGAATGTGCCTATTGCGTTTTCACATGTCCTATGGAAATATTCATGGTTGAAAATGACCAGATATTTATAAAAAATACTGAAAAATGTAATAGTTGTGAAATGTGCATTTATATATGCCCCAATGATGCTATAATGGTCGGAGAAGGCTAAATATAAATATTAGAAGATTTGAGTGATAAAAAAATGGGAGTATTTGTATGGATAAAATGATGCAGCTTCTTAAATTGCTTGAGAAAACAGATTATATAGAGATAAATGAGTTTAGAATGGATTTCGATGAGTTGGAGTTCCATTTGATGCCGGCTGTCCAGCAAATCGTCGGGAAAACTAGAGAAGAATCGATAATCGGAAAAGAAGTAATACCATCAACGCCCGCGGTAGGGGAGTTTGTACCGCCAGTCCATGAATATCCTGGTAAAATAGCGGAAGTTCAGTTAGGGGCAGGTACAAGACAGACTGTATATCTGGGAGGTCAAAGGGCACTTTACCGGTTTGAAGAACCTCAGCCAAATCCTCCTGTTGTAACCTTTGATGTATTTGATATTCCGATGCCAGGGCTACCAAGGCCAATAAGGGAACATTTCAGCGATGTAATGGACCATCCAGGAGATTGGGCGAAAAAAGCAGTTCATGATTTTGGTGCAAACATGGTAACCATCCATCTTATTGGCACTGGTCCAAAAGTCATGGATAAGTCTCCTAAAGATGCAGCGGCGGATATCGAGGAGGTACTACAGGCGGTAGATGTACCGCTGGTAATAGGAGGTTCAGGCGACCCAAAAAAAGACCCTATAGTACTTGAAAAGGCTGCTGAAGCAGCAGAAGGTGAGAGATGTCTTCTAGCATCAGCTAACCTTGATCTGGATTACAAGAAAGTTGCCAAAGCTGCATTAGATTACAACCATGCAGTATTATCTTGGGCTATAACTGACGTCAACATGCAGAAAACACTTAATCGATATCTTATGAAGGAAGGATTAAAACCAGAGGATATTGTAATGGATCCAACAACCTGCGCACTGGGTTATGGAATAGAGTTTTCAGTGGACGTTATTACCAGGACAAGGCTTGCAGCGTTGAGAGGAGATAAAGATCTTCAAATGCCAATGTCGTCAGGTACAACAAACGCATGGGGATCACGTGAGGCATGGATGAAAAAAGACGAATGGGGACCTACAAAATACAGGGGCCCTATATGGGAGATAATAACTGGACTTACCATGATGCTTTGCGGAGTTGATATATTCATGATGCTACATCCTTTATCAGTACAGATCCTCAAGGAGATTGGCGACACATTCACCAGAAACTACCTCACCACAAAGGTTCCAGATATCTCAGAATGGATAACGCAACTTGAAGGTTAAGAAGGTTTTTATTTGTAACTTATCCAAATTTATACCTTCTTTATGCGAATCAGAATGAAATGGTAAAATAATTGAGGAGGTTTTAAAATGATTGTAACTGCTATGGATGTTTATAAATTACTTCCAAAAACTAACTGCGGGATATGTGGAGAGGCATCTTGTATGGCATTCGCCACCAAACTCTCCGAAAAGGAAATGGAGTTATCTTTATGCACGCAAATGATGGATGAAGAGCTAGAAAAACTGAAAAATATCTTAGCACCAGCTGTAAGTGAAGTTACCATTGGTACGGGAGATAAAGCTATAACTATCGGTGGAGATGAGGTTTTATACCGATATGAACTCACCTACTACAATCCAACCGCACTGGTAGTTGATGTAAGCGACGATCTGGAGGAATCAGAACTCGAAGAGCGGGTTAAAACTATAAAAGATACAGAATTTGAGAGAACTGGAGAAAAACTTACATTAGATGCTATAGCTATAAGAAACAAGTCAGGTAACAGCGAAAAATTTGTAGAGACAGTTAAAAAAGTTAAAGACGCAAATTTACCCTTATTGCTCTGTTCATTTAACCCAGATTCAATGAAAGCAGCTCTTAAAATAGTAGGAAGTGATCGTCCCTTAATTTATGCTACAACAGAGTACAATATAGAAGAGATGGCAGCGCTTGCACTGGAATACGACTGTCCTATAACTCTATTTATCCCAAATGATCTTGATAAAATGAAGGAACTTTCAAATGTTCTTAGATCAAAGGGAATAAAGGACATAGTACTTGATCCAGGTACCTTTGTAGACGCAGGCATCGGAGATTCCTTGGACAACTTCATCATGATAAGAAGACAGGCAATAGAAGAAAATGATGAAGATTTCAGATTCCCAATCATGGGAGTTCCTGCAGTCACTTGGATTTCTAGCAAAGAAGATAAGGTTACAACAGGAATGAGAGAGGCCACAATTGCGGCAACGCTCATGAATAAGTACGCCGACATCTTGATAATGCATGGAGCAGATATATGGGAATTGATACCTGTCCTTACTTTAAGACAGAGTTTATATACAGATCCAAGAAAACCTCAAGCAGTTGATCCAGGTATATACGAATTTGGAGATGTCAATGAGAATTCACCAGTTTTAATGACCACAAATTTTGCTTTGACCTATTACACCGTAGAAGGGGATTTAAAGTCTGGAAATGTAAACTGCTATCTACTGGTACTTGATACAGGAGGTAGAGCCGTAGATGTTTCTGTAGCAGGTAACCAGCTTAATGCTAAGTCTGTAACGGATCTAATAAGAAATTCAGGCATTGAAAATGGAGTAAACCATCAAAAACTTATAATACCTGGACTTGCAGCTCCTGTAAGTGGAGAAATTGAAGACGAAAGTGGATGGGAAGTTATGGTAGGTCCAAGGGATTCATCTGGTATCCCAGACTTTTTAACCGAAAAATGGTAACCCATCCATAAAATTTTTTTAAAAACAGAAAAAGTGTTAGAAATGTGTGAATCAACAGTTTATTCGACAAAAGGTCAAAAAATTTTGGAAGATGTGATCTCCATAAAAATCGAAGGTGAAAAGATAGAAATTAGAGATATTCTTGGGAGGAAAATGGAACTAAAGGGGAAGGTCGTTGAAATAGACCTGGACGGGCATCAAATTTTACTTGAAATTTGATGACGTCCCTAACAATAAAATATCAGCTAAAAACGGATAAAAACAAAAAAATCTACCAGATATATTATTTAATGATGAACTGGTGAAATAATGAAAATTGCAATAACTGGGAAAGGCGGTGTTGGAAAAACAACCATAGCTGGAGCCTTAGCAAGTATTCTATCTAAAGACTATAAAGTATTTGCAATTGACGCTGATCCTGATATGAATCTTGCATCAGCTTTGGGAATTCACAGCCAGATAACCCCAATATCCATGATGAAAGAATTAATAAAACAAAGAACCAGTGTAAAACCCGAATCTTCTTTCGGAGAGATCCTTACCTTTGGACAAGTCTTCAAATTAAACCCCAAAATAGATGATTTACCAGAATCATTATGCGTTAAATATGATGATGAAGATAAACTAAAGATTCTGGTTATGGGCACCATTGATAAAGGGGGAGAAGGTTGTGTTTGTCCGGCATCGGTGCTTCTGAGGGCTCTTTTAAGACATATAACACTAAAATACGATGAAATAATAATATTAGATATGGAAGCCGGAATAGAGCATCTTGGTAGAAAAACAGCCGCAAATGTAGATTTAATGATTATAGTAGTGGAACCAAGCCTTAAAT
>VGTM01000071.1 GCA_016874685.1 Methanobacteriota archaeon | reverse complement strand
AGTACGATGAACAGAGAGAAGTTGAATATGTCAGTGGCTCTGCATTTTTCATTAAAACCGAGGTTATCCATAAAATAGGTTTGATGGATGAGAAATACTTCCTATACTTTGAAGAAAGCGACTGGACCCTCCGAGCCAACAAGGCAGGTTACAAAACCTTATACGTGCCCAATGCGAATGTGTGGCATAAAGTCTCCCGCTCAGGAGGGGGAATCTCGAAGCCGGTTGGATTGTATTATATAACCCGGAACCGGTGGATTTTTATGAGAAAATGGGCTAAACAGAGTGATTACTGGATTTTTGTGGTTTATCAGGTTTTTTGTGCAGTTATTTTTCCTTTAGGCATCAGTATTTATTATAGGAATCAGCATTTATTCCTATCTTATTATCAAGGATTGTATAATGGCATTAAAAGCCATTAAATCAACTTATCCATTTCTTTTGTAAATCCTTTAGTCTAGAATTATTATTCAAGTTTTTTCTGATTTTGAAATTCTTTCTGATTATTTTAAAGGTTTTTTTGAGTTTTTTTTCCCTTAAAGAAAAATAAAAAGATCCTAATAATGTTGAAAGTAGTTTGAAGAGATATTTGGGGTTTGACAGGAAAGAAGAGGGATGGTATCTGATAGCTAAAATCATCATGTTCTTGGTTAGATGATACCATCTTTCATCCGGGTTCAGCATCCAATCCATGTTTTGTAACTTCGATACACTTTTAGATATGTTTCTCTTATGATAAACGATAGAATTAACTGCTAAAACCGATTTAAACCCATCTAATCTAATCCTCCAAGACAAATCCACATCCTCATAAATTGCGAAAAAATCTTTATCGAATAATCCCACTCTTTTCAATGCCTTAGATCTATAAAGAGCTGCAGCAGCACAAGCACCAAATATTTCCCTATTTTTGGTTAATTTTTTATTCTTTGAATCCATTCCAATATCTCGTGCACTCCATATTAACAGTTCCTGGCCCATTGAATCTACTAGTTTACCCCCCGGCTTCAAAAGTAATGACTGAACACTACTGACTTCTGCATCTTCATCTGCAACCTTGACTAATTCTTCAAGAAAATGTTTATCAACAAATGTATCATTATTTAAAAGAAGAACATAATCTGGACCTAAAAACTGGAGCGCATAAATCATTCCAATGTTGTTTCCTTCTGCAAATCCATAGTTCTCATCATTTTTTATTAAATTTAGCTTTTTATTTGAAGGCAAATTTAATGTTTCTTTTCTTAAGAATTCGGACTCTTCTTTTTTGAATTCAATAATTTTAATTGGTTTATTAGTTAGATTATAAGTAAAAAAATTTGATTTAACCTCCATTTCACCATTACAATATTTCTTGATGTTATTTATAGAATCATCTTCAGAACCGTTGTCTACCACTATAACATCATATTTAGGATAATTGATTTGATATAAGGATTCAAGGCATTCTATGGTGTCTTCCCAGCCATTCCAATTAAGTACTACAATAGAAACTTGAGGATAATTCATTTTTCCACTTATGTTTTGAACCTTTAATTGCGGTTCAAAATTATTTTTTTTATCCAATTATTATCGGCTTTTTAATCTTAAAAAATTAATTCTAAATAAAATATTTAAAAATACTCAACTAAGATCTTTTTTCTTAGCAACCATCAAAAACTGAAATCCAAAAAAGTTCGGTCTCCTAATTCCAATTGAATGAAGAATATTGGCATATTTTAATGAATCTGCAAAATTTATGTCAAACTTGGAAATTTCAAACCCATTATCTGAAAGAAGTTTTTTTGCACTTTTTTCATTGAAAAATCTCAGATGTCCTATGTCTAATAAACCTTGATCTTCATATTCAAAATTCCCAAATAAAAGTTTTAGTCGCATTCTCCAATGTGCTATATTAGGTATTGATACTATTAACTGACCATCATCTTTAAGATATTTTCTAAATCTTCGAAGTACTACTGCAGGTTCTTTTAAATGCTCTAAAACATCGGCAAATACAATAAAATCAAAAAAATTGTCATATTTACTATTTAATTTTATTGATTCTACATCTCCCACAAATACTTCTTGACAATATCTTTTCGCTAAGTGAGCTGTTTTATCATTTATCTCAATACCAAAAACTTCACATTCATTTATTCTCAAATTTTTAGATAGATTACCATCTGAACATCCTACATCTAAGACTTTCTTTTGTTTACCAATTAATCTAATTATTTTGTTGTGAGATGGACTAAAAAAATTATTGTTCAAATTATTCATATAACTTCCTCACTTATCTAAATAGTATAAATCTCTTATATACATTTTTACAATTGCTCCCACAAAATTATCCTATTTCATTTAAATTAAATCGAAGATGATTGTAATAAGGTATCAAATATAATTACTAAGGAATTGATTAATTTTAGACTTGTATTAAACCTAGTTTTTCTAAATATCATTTATTTAAGACTTTTTTGATTATACTTATATCTTCATTATCAACTTCTTTAACAGCTAATAAGGTTGTAAAGTACCTAAAGTAGCTAAAATTACTAAAATAATAAATTCAAATCTATAAAAAACAGAATAAACATAGCCATAACTAAGCTAGCAGAAATTATTTATAGCAGATCATCTAGAATTTTTTTTTAATTGGAATACCATAACCAAAATTATAGTTGATTCGGAAAATACTACCCACAAGAATTATTTCAGTTAAAACCGTTGATATAGTTGCACCTATTAAACTGAATTTAGGAATCAGAACTAAATTAAGTAAAATATTCACCACCACACTTATGCCAGCAATTTTAGTCATTATTAACTGCTTGTCTGTGGCCTCTAACAATCTTGCAAACGGGGCACTCCAAGTAAATATAATTGTCCTGACCAAGATATGTAAAGCAATTATCGATTGTGTATCTCCTGTGCCGAATAGTATCAATGATTATTTTATTCGTCAAAAGCGTTGTTGCCACTCTAATTGGAATTACAGTTATAATCATAAATTTGAAATATTTATCATTCATTAATCTCAATGAATCATGTGAAGAAATATGAAATTTTGACATAGAAGGAAAAAGGGTAATGTTGATGGTGCTAGGAATAAAAAATAGAAAAAGAACCAAGTTATAAGCCGCATTTTACCAACCAACAACGTCATTACCTTGAAGATAAGAGCGCATTATAAATAAATGTACGTATATAACATACTGAATTCCAGTAATTCCATATAGCAATGATTCTTTAAGTGTAATTTTTCAAAATTCGTTATCATATTCTATTTTTGGGATTGAAAATTTCCAGAAGCAAATAATAAGATTGTAAAACAGGACTATTACACTTGAAACTAAATATAAAAAAGAGAACCCTACCACACCAAATCCAAACTTTATTGCAAAAATTACACCAGAAAATATCAAAATAAATTTAGAATTTACCCTAAGGACTGATATTCCAATTTTTCATGAGCTTGGGATATATAATAAAAAATTCCGGAAATTGAGGTAAAAATAACTGATATGAAACAAAATAAACCACTAAAACAGTTTCTTGAGGATAACCAAATAAATTTACGAAAAATTTTATCAAACCAAATGTTAAAGTTGCCAGAATTATTTTAATTAATAACAAATTTCCAATATATTTTTTGCTAATGATTTATTTCGCGCTACTTCTCTTACAGTTAAAGTGCTTAAACTTAAATCAGCGAAAAAGGAAAAAATTCCGGAAAAGGCTAAAGCAAATGATAATCAGTACTTCGTAAAGTAATTTTATAAATTTGTTCTAAAATGCTTATTGGTTTTATAAGTTGGTGTTTAACACCTTTTTTTATGTTATAAGTCTATTTAGTTTTATTTAAGCTGGGTTCTGGTTATAATGGTTAATCCTGTGTTTTAGCCTTTCTTTCCGGATTTTTTCGGAAATTTATGATGGAGTAGATGGGTGAGAGAGGGGCATCCAGTCTTGGAATCCGATTTTTTCCTCGATTTTTCGGGTAATTTGTCTTAGCATGGTTTTGAAGGTCCAAGGTACTGGTTTCCGACCTCCTCTTCGAGGGATGCTGAGATAGGTCCATTGGAGGTAGATCCAGATGTTCCTCAGGAAGAAGCCTAATCCGACATAGAGCAATCTGAGCACGGACTTTTTGAATGTTGTTCTTGCTCTAACGCTGTTCATCAGTTTATGGCTGGATTCGATACCGAAACGCTTCCGGTACTCTTTAAAAGTTTTATTTAAGGGCATGTCCATATTGTATACGGTGTAAGCGAAGTATTTCAGTCCTTCCCGTTTGTATTTGCCTTTAGAGTATTTCACCACTATATTGATTTGAAAGGTGGCTTCTCCTTTCGGTGAACGCATTGTATATTCTGTGGAGTAGCTTTTTCTCCCTTGAATAGGTTCCGTATGCCTCCACTTCTTCCTCTTGGAATGCAGGGCATGATGAAGGGTGTTTGTTTCTCTTGGAGATGGTTTATGACCTCTACCGTGGAGAATTCCCGGTCAAGGTAAAGTCCTTTTATTTTAAGCCCAACACTCTCTATTTCTTTTAGGAGGAAGTTTATGGTGTCTTTTAGGCTTTCTCCGCTGCGTATGTATTTCACGGCAGAGTGTAGCGTTTGTTCCTTTTTATTAGATATATGGAAGCGTAGGCATAAAATCTGCTGGTTCCTGCTTTGGTTTGGTTCTGATGGTGTCTCCCGTGTTTTCTTCTTCTCCATAAAATGGTATGTTAACAAAATCAATGGCAAAAGACTGGGCTTTCCTGGGTAATGTTTTCATGACATTACACTTCAGACTCTGATTAAATGCCTGTTGAAATTCCTCTAAATCAAAATTCCGAAGCCTGTACCTAATGGTTCCTTCCACAGGACCATCGGGACAGCTTGTACAAACTTGATTAATACTGGTCTGAGAAGTGCAAGCATTAATAAGGTGGTAAATGATTGTTTCATCGCTGTAGATAATATTTGGCCCTGAATCCAGTCCTAACATGTCTCTAATTATCTCTACCGAAAGATTTAATACATCACCATTCAATAACTTATCACGCAGGGTGTTTTTTGTTGTCATAGAATAATATAACACCCTGCATAAAATATCACTTAACTTTACGATTTACTGATAATATACCAAATCCATCAGCACCGAGAAAACGAGCAATGTATATCGTATAGAAAAAGACCAAAATGTAGCTTACAATTTGAGAAAAAGACAATACAGTTGTATTTTTAGCTATTCTTCGAGTAGTGCTCATTTAAATCTTATTTTAATCTATTAACCTATAAACTTTCAAATAACTTTCAGCAACTTTATACCAACTAAATTTCTCAGTAACCAGTTCAGATCCTTTAATGGCAAGTTTCTCCCTCAAATTTTCATTTTCAATTAAACCAATTATTGCTCGAGAGAGTCCCTCAACATCCTTCTCCCCAACCAAAAGTCCAGTCTCCCCATCCTCGATTATATCCGGTATCCCACCAATATCAGACCCAATAACTGGCAAACCGCACGCCATAGCTTCAAGCAAAACAACTCCCAGACCTTCTGTATTTCCTTGAGAATCTATAATGGATGGAAGTACAAAAAGGTCAGATGAATTATACAATTTCAATAATTCTTCATCTGAAACATTTTCAAGGATCTCGACGTTCCCATTTAATTCTAAATCATGGACAACTTTTTTAAGCTTTTTTTCCAATGGCCCTGAACCAACTATTTTTAATTTTACACCTTTATATTTTTTTAAAACATCCTTCATGGACTTTATTAAGTATTCAAAACCTTTTCGTTCTATTAGATAACCAACAGAAAGTATCTGGAATTTATTTTTCTCTCTATCTATACTTAATGGCTTAAAAAATTTGTTGTCAACACCGAAGGGGATTATTTCGAATTTATCTTTTTTAAGTCCAATATCCATACAGCTCTTGAACGTTGCGTCACTGATTGCAATTGATCTCGTAGAATTTTCAACAAAACTCCGCATTAAAAATCCAAATTTGTAACTTTTTGATAAATAAACTTCCTCTCCATATATTGTGCTTATATACGGAATTTTATGGATCTTTTTAAGGAATAAAGCACCAAATCCATTTGGAATCAACCAGTGCGCATGAATTAAATCCACATCTTTCAATTTCCTTAAAGAATTTATGATATTAAAGAAAACAAAAGTTAAAACCTGAAATTTGACAACAATACCTTCTTTAACATTATCGATCATGCCTGATCTACCACATAGCCTCTGAAATCTTCTAGGATAAAAATAATGGAATCTTTCCACATTCACCCCTTCAAGCACGTATTTCGTTTTTCCCCCTGCAAAAGGAGCAATAACACGTACATCATGGCCCTGTTCGCTTATCTCCCTCATCAAACGATGCACAAAAATACCATGAGGATCATCCTCAAATTCAGGATAAGCAGATGTTATAACTCCGATTTTCATCTAAAGTCACCTAAATATGATTCCATAAAACGTTTATATAATTAACAAATCCTATCTTTTCTCTATCATTAATGTTAAATATGGTCGTCAACTGGTTAATTTTTTGTTTTTAGAGGTCCATTTCAAAAGACATGAGACTATCTTCATTGGAAAAATGGTTTTTAATTGCTTAATTCCAACGAATTAACAAACCATCATAATATAGATCTGTAAAAAATAATCAAAACCTATTAATTTAATCAAAAATTCTCTTTTTGTAGATATACTACACCATTTATCAGAATCAATCTAATCTCGTACCATTTAGTATTAATGCTTCCTTCATACTGGTAATATTATCAAATTGTGAATTAAATGGTGATATCATTATCAGGCCTAGTTCTAAAGGTTAATGGATTTTCCTATTATTTTTATGGGAATAATATTGTTCTATTTCGATTTGTTTGATTTTTCATATATAACTATAGTTCTAAATTGTTTAATGGGCTTATATGAGGGTAAATTCAATCCTTGACAAATAAAATATTCACAAAAAAAGTAATCAGCATTATTATTTTCCAATTCACGGTTCATTGCAATACTACTTTGAGGATTAAATGTGTATTCTTTCACTCCATTATAAAAAGTCTGATTATCTTTAAAAATAGGCATCATTTTAACATTGGTCTTTAAATACCAAGCAGTGTATGGCCACATAGTGGAATAAATTATTTTATTTTTATATTGGGGATCATGATTTTTAAGCCAATTACTTGCTAAAGCGTTATCTTCATTTGTATGGATAATATTATAATTATATTGAGTTACGTTGGTTAAATGAAAACTAGTTGATGACAGCATTATGAATATTAGAACGAGTGATATGTATAATTTTAAATTTTTATTTTTAAATTTAAATTCCAGTCTATTTGAAATCTCGCTGAATCCAAAGATCAAAAAATAAGAAAATGCCGGAGCCATAGTAACAAAATATCTTGGATCCTTGATGACATAAACACTGTGAAATATGAAATATACCATAAACCACGATAAAAATAGTAAGTTTATACCCATATTTTTTATATCACGGTTTTTTAAGAGAATGTAGGACATATAACATAATGCAAAAAATATAACTTCACTTAACATGTAAAATATCTTACCAAATGTCCCAACAAAAAGCAAAGTTAAAATTACAAATATTAACAATTTTATTTTTTTAGTTGTTTTTTCAACTTTTAAGATGCTCCATAATTGTTTCTTAAATACTGTTCTTCTTCTTTTTAATTTTATAACATCATAAACAATAATCCCTAAAATGATCAATACAATCGCAATAGCTGCTATTCCAATATATGAAGGTAAATTCATTAAATAATAAAGTGGTTCAGGGTTGTATGCAAAATTTTCTGGTGAAACAGGAATTTTTGTTGTACTAAAAAAAGAAATAAAGGGATAAAAAGGATCATCAAACTTTTCATAGAAATGTATCAATACGGGAACAATTACTAAAAATGATGCAAAAATTCCAAACACCATATCTTTTAAGTTAGTACGATAGTTCCTGTTTATCAGAATATAGAGAAAAATTGGCAATATTATAAGAGCAGCAGAGTATCTTGTTAAGAAAGCTAGCATTAATATGGGAAAAGATAAATAAAAGAATTTTGAATTCTTTTTAACAGCTAAGACCGTGAAATATATTGCCCAAATGGAAAATGAAACACTTGGAATATCTGAAAGACCCGAAGAGACAAATGTTAAAACAATGGGAAAAGTAGCAAATAGTAAACTACCTAAAAAGCTGTTTAATGAATTAAAACGTAATTTAAGAAGTAAATATAGTCCTATCACCCCCAATATAAACAAAAGACCATCTAAAACGTAAATAGTTACCTCGGATACATAGCCTAAACCTATGAAAATTGATACAAAAAACGAAAGAAAAGGCGGTCTTCCTAAATCAGAATAACCAAATCTTTTACCTGCAAATTCAAAAGCATTGGCCAAAAAATCACATGTATCCCATACCGGACCTATTGTTATCTGAATTTTTAACTTGTAATAGGCAATTATAATTAAAATTATTATTAATAGAATAAGTAAACTGAATGAAAATAGGTGATTTTTTAATTTATTTGATTTCTTCTTTACATTATTCTTAAAATTATTAATTGATCGATTCAAATGATCACCATTGCACAGACTTGATATAACATATTATACTGATTTACTCATTATAATATAAATTTAATAGAGTTTTGGATTTTATTTAATTAAACATTTAGGATTTAAAATAAATACCTTCATTAAGCCATGGTATCATCGCCATTAAAAGGCACTGTTCAGTATTTTCAGTTCTATTTAACATTCCTTTGGAAAGATAGTTTACTGCTCCGGTTTTCTCGCCAAGGTCTCTAACTCCCGTGACGTTATCCATAACATCCCCTACTTCTTTGCCGTCCAGTACCTCTTTTATCACGCAAGGTGGGTATTCAAATCCAGCGCTCACACCTAATGTTGTCTTCTCACCATCAAAGATAGCACACCATTGAAGATCAGCATAACCACTTATAGAATTGGGTGTTTCCATCAATCCCGATTCTATACCAACACTGAAATCAAAATCATCACTATAAGCTCCCCTAGCACGGTTTACAGCGCCTTTTATAGTTTCATCTATTCCAAAAGGTTGTGATGTGACTCCAAATTCACCTTTTGTAAGGGTGCCCGTTTTGTCAAATATAACTGCATTAATCTTTCTTGCCTTCTCAAAGGCGATTCGGCTTCTTATAAGAAGACCTTTTTTTGCAGATATGGCTGTTGAGACAGCAACTACCAGTGGAACTGCCAGTCCAAGTGCATGGGGGCAGGTAGTAACCATCACAGTCACAGTTCGCTCCAGGGCGAATACTAATTCAGTATTCATAATAAGTAACCATGTTATAAGTGTCATGCTTCCACAGACAAGGGCTATGATGGTAAGCCACATCGCGGCCCGATTTGCCAGATCCTGGGTTTTCGATTTACTCTCCTGCGCTTTTTTTACAAGTTCTATAACTTGGGATATGAATGAATCTTTACCTGTTTTCATAACTTCTGTGGTTATTGAACCTTCACCATTTATTGAACCACCTATGATTGCAGAGCCTATTTTTTTATATACCGGCTTTGATTCTCCTGTAAGTAGTGATTCATTGACTGATGTTTCACCCTCTATAACCTCTCCATCTGCAGGAATTTTTTCTCCAGGCTTTATAAGGATTTTATCACCTATATCTAGCTTATGGATTGAAAAATCCTTTATCTCGCCATTTAGCATGATTTTATGAGCCTTTGGGGGTATTAACCTTACTAAATCTTCAAGAGCCTCTGAAGCTCCCATTACAGATTTCATTTCTATCCAGTGCCCAAGGAGCATGATGTCAATAAGTGTAACCAGTTCGAGGAAAAATATCATGCCACTTAAACCAAAAACAACCACCCCACTGTATATATAAGCTGTTGTTATAGCTACACTTATTAATGTCATCATTCCGGGTGTTCTTGATCTAAATTCATCTACAATTCCTTTGAAAAAAGGATAACCTCCATAGAAAAATATTATAGAAGATATGATGAAGAGGATGAATAAATCACCTGAGAATCTAATTGATTCACCTAAACCCAATGCTTCTTGAATCATTGGTGAGAGAAAAATAACGGGGATAGTTAGAATCAAAGAAATCCAGAATCGTTTTTTAAAGTCTTCTACCATGCTTTCATGATGACCAACATGTTGATGGGGTTTGTGGGCTATGTGAGCATCTTGCTCCATTTCCATTGAGTTTTCATCATGTTCTGTTTCGTGTTCCACTTTTTTGGGCTTGTGGTTCATTTCATGATGCTTAATATCTTGATCCATTGATTCATGTTCCATATCATGATTTAGATGACCTATATCATGTTTTTCATGGTGATCAGCACCTTCATGCGGCTCATGTATTTCATGGTCCTTTTTTGGAGAATCGTTGGATTCTTTCATTTTTTTTATCCGCCAATTATTGTTCAAAGTGATCTTAAAATAAAAAACTTCAA
>VGTM01000070.1 GCA_016874685.1 Methanobacteriota archaeon | reverse complement strand
TATATAACCACCCCCAAATCCAAAAAACCCCCACACACAAAAATATAAATAAAAACAAAAAATATTATAACACCAAGCCAACAAACAAAAAACAATAATTATTGGACAGCCTCTTAACACAAAAAAAATAAAAAAGAAATATTAGGTGATGACCTTATCTAAACTATCTTCTTCTTTACCACTTTTAATCTCACGAGCAATTCTGCGGCCCATACTCATAAATTCACCAAACAAGAGATAGCTGTATGCAGATGCATGCATGAAGGTATTTGTTCCACCATCTATCCTGGCACTCATCTCAAATACAATAACTTCCAGATCATCGTTAACCAGTGTCTGCAGACAGAATGGCCCGTTCATGCCTGGTGGCACCAACTTTTTGGCTCCTTCCACTAGCTGGTCTCCAATATCGAAAACCTGTGGCAGCAGAGACTCCCGCATTACCACTGGATGGTTACCTGTTATAACATAAGAGGGGTTCAATCCGATATCCAGCTGGTCTTTGGCCGGAATTCTGACTAAACCATCAATGTTTGATTCGTATCGGCTGTCCATTCCTAATAATTCTACTTCATCCTTTAATGCGGAGTAGAAGAAATGTATACAGTAGTTACACCCGGAAACGTATTCTTCAATGTGAGCACTTTTAATGTCTTCTTCTTCAATCCATCCCCGGTGTAACATTGCTGCTATGGTTTCATCGAACTCTTCAGGGGAAGAAGCTACAAAGTATCCTTTTCCGCCTCTGGCTCCAGGAAATTTAACCATAACTGTTCCATCAATTTGTCGATGATTTTTGTATTTTTGGGGAATTCTTATGCCTGATTCTGTCATGAGCTTTCTCTCCAGATCCCTTTCAGCTTCCCACCTTAGAATATCCCGGTTACCGAACATGGGCACATTGAAAATAGTTTCAATGTTATCCAGCCCAGCATAGGCCACAAAGGATCCATGCGGGACCACAATACTGTTTAGGTCCCTCAGTTTTTGCTGAACTTCTTCGCTGTTGATCTCAGAGAATTTATCAATTATGATGTATTCATCAGCAACTCTAAATCTCTTGTATGGAATATCCCTTCCTTTCTCACAAACCACTGCCGTTTTAAATCCTTCTTCTTTCGCCCCTTTTAGTATATGCATGGATGTGTGACTTCCCAAAGTCGCTATAGTTATATCATCCTTGTTATAGTCATCAAGGAAACTGATAATTTCCTCTCTGTTTACTTTACTCATTTTTAACCTCCCTTGTTAAAGTTAAATAAATGTTTTTTTCTTATGATAGTTATCTTTTTCGTCTTGATTTTTCTAAATCATTTTTTAGATTTATTTATCTCAATGATATAAATAAATCAAAAATAATTGAGATTATATGGGGGTTTTTTATATTAATATTAAAAAACCTTTTAAAATTACATATAATTGGATTAGCGTCTCTTATTGCGTCTTTAATTTATTATTCCAAATGTTTTATGAAATTTAAAGAAAAAAGTGATTATTTTTAATCAATTTAATCATTTTTTAGTTAATTTAGGAATTTTATGCATCCATCCAACATTTTAAAAAAGAATGTTAAATTTTTTATTCAATCTTATATTCGCACATAGATAAAGTGATTTGGTATTGAGAGAACTTCTGATTGAAAATATTGCTCTTACTCTGGCCTTACTCTGGCTTTTAGTGAATATTATAATAATGTTTAACTGTTCTGTTAACAAAATAAAAAAATATGAATTGGAAGATCGTTGGAGACATCCTGGTCCTAAAAGATGAAACTAATAATATAGATGAGATTTTAAATTTACCAAATGTCAGTACTGTAGTTAAATTGAAGAGTATAAACGGATTTAAGAGGACACCACAAGTTGAAATTCTTAAAGGAGATAGTACAGAGACGATACACAAGGAAAATAAGTGTTTATTTAAACTTGATGTTTCTAAAGTGATGTGGTCTAAAGGAAACACTTCAGAAAGGATGAGAATCGGACATCTTGTTGAAGATGGAGAAACTGTAGTGGATATGTTTGCAGGTATTGGTTATTTTTCTATACCTATTGCTGTGCACTCTAATCCAAGGAAGGTCTATTCAATAGAAATTAATTCCGTCGCCTATAGCTATTTAACTGACAATATCAAGCTCAATAAAGTGGAAGATATAGTGGAACCAATACTGGGAGATTGCAGGGATGTGACTCCTAAAAATGTTGGAGATAGAGTTTTAATGGGTTATTTACCTAACGCACATGAATATTTGGATGTTGCAATAGGTGCCTTAAAGGATGGTGGAATTATTCATTATCATGAATCAGTCCCTGAGAAAATAAAGTTCAAAAGACCAATAAACATGATAAAAAATGTTGTGGCTGGTCGCAAAATCAAGATATTAAATAAAAGAGTAATAAAAAAATATTCTCCAGGGGTCTGCCATGTTGTTATAGATGCAATGATTGAATAGAGGTTGGTGTTAGTATGGATGTGTTAGAGGCTATTAGTGAGAGAAGAAGTATTAGAAAATTCAAAAAAAAGCCTGTGGAAGATGAACTCTTAAACAGGATAATAGAAAGCGGGATATGGGCTCCATCGGCCGGTAATATACAGAGTTGGGAAGTTATTGTTGTAAAAGATTCTGAAACTAAATCGAAACTTGCCTTTGCAGCTTACATGAGAGATTTTATTGCAGAAGCACCGGTTGTAATGGTAAGCTGTGCAAACGAGCACAGATCATCTGCAATATATGGTGCAAGAGGAATGGATCTGTACTGTATACAGGACGCGGCGTGTGCGGCTCAAAACATGCTTCTTGCTATTCATGCTCTTGGATTAGGCGCCTGTTGGATTGGAGCTTTTGATGAAGAAACTGTTAGAAATATACTAGAAATTCATGAAGGTGTAAGACCTGTGGCGTTAATTCCTTTAGGATATCCGAATGAAAAACCTTATCCTCCCATAAGGCGAGGAGTTGAGGATGTTATTCATTACAAAAAATTTTAAAGAGAATTTTAAAAAGAGATAATTTATTCGACAGCTTCATTAAAATGGATTCTTGGGAAAATTGGAAATAGGTCTCAAAATTTCTATTTGGGAGGTCATCCCAAAAGTATATTGGGCGGGGTAATATTTGAATTTATGTAATTTAAAGAGGTTGATGATGAGCTTTAGAGAGTTTTGGGATGACTTCTGGAATTAAAAAATTGATTAAAATGTGTTTCATAAATTACGGGCATTTCAACGAAAATAAATCATATTACTAATTACTATCATTCAACTTCAAATTAAATAAAAAAATTAAATAAAAAAATAATTTTGTTAATTCTTGGATTTTAAAACTTTTAATCAGTTTTTAGCACTATATTTGACGAAATTGATGTTATTGAAAAAAGCATCCAATTTTTAGTAAAATTTAATGTTAGTGTTTAGTTAATTAATAGAATAGGGGCTGTAAAGTTAATGGGTGTTGAGCCAAATTTTTGAAAATTTCTAAAAACCAAATTTTCTGTCTATAAATTGTTGAATTTTGATTTTAAAGCGTTAAACACAAATATAAGGTGAGAGTAGATATATATTTATGACAAACAAAATAATATCCACTCTCAAGTGTTGTATTGATTCCATACAACTTAAACTTTCCGATTTTGGTTTGGAAAAACCTGATTTTGAAAAGATCCTAACAAGTAGATTTCAAACAACTGATACGCCTCAAAATGTGAATAAAAGCCTGAATTTGCTTGCTGATAACCATTTTGAATATGTTAGCCCCTGCTACCCTTTTTGCAAGTCAAATAATGTGATTAAACATGAATATCGTAAGAGAAACCCTATAATGGGTGAATTCGGCTCTTTAAAGATTTATCAGAGAAGATACAAGTGCAATTCTTGTGGACAAAAGTTCACAACATCATATAGATTCAGTGATCAAACCTCTTCACAGGTATTCTAACGTTTATAGAGATAAATTAAAGTCTTTAATACAGACTGGGGCACGATCACTGCGTGAAATAGCGGAAGACTTTTATAATTTCTTTGGTGTTTTACCATCACACCAATCCATACAAAACTGGCTGCAAACAGGAGCTACAAAAAGAATCACCAACATAAAAGCACCTTATTCAGGTTATTACTGTTATGATGAGCAGCATATTAAAATCAAAGGAAAATGGAATTTCCGTTTAACATTATACGACCACATACTAAACATGCCAGTAGCCGAAGAAATAGCACCCAAAGAGACAAAAACAGCTATCCATAACTTTATAAAAGAAATAACAGAAAATATTCCTTTTTATGCATTAACCACGGACCATCTACTTGAATACAAGACCATAACCGATAGTTTTCGTGTTATACACCAACAATGCATATTTCATCTCTATAAAATGATAGGGGTGTCCGTATACAAAATATTAAAAGATAAAACCATTCCCCGGCAGGTTAAAATCCGATTAGTCCTTTATTTCACAGAAATAAAAAACATATTCCGCACATTCAATGAAAAAACCGCAATAAAAAGATTAGAAACATTATTAGAAAAATTCGACGATATACCAAAAGTTTTACAAGGATTCATCATCAAAAAGATTATCCCTGACTTTCAAAGACTCACACAATTCTTGCGACTATTCGTCGCAAGTTTGAAAATCTATGATTTTCAATTCATGAGACATCCTTATATCTCACGAACATCCAACCCAGATGAAAATTACTACAGACAAACCGACCCTGAACAAGTAAAAAGAAAATACAAAAAACCCGAAGGATTCCTCAACTATGCAAGCCTAAAAATGCAATACTGGACAAAAAAACATGGAAAAATCCCCAACACCCATTAACTTTACAACCCCATAGAATAGATAATTTTATATGTAATGTTTAATAATACACATCCGTTGGGCTTTAATTATTATGGAAGGATAAGGATCTTAGTAGGGGGCTAGTAATTATGTCTGTAGCAAAAATTTTAATTGTTGAGGATGAAGGCCTCACTGCAATGGAACTCCAAAGGAAACTAAAAAACTGGGGGTATGAGGTCCCTACGTTTGCTTTTTCTGGAAAGGATGCAATTAACAAAGTAAAAGAAGTAAAACCTGACATTGTTCTAATGGATATTGTTTTAAAGGGTAGAATTGATGGTATCGAGGCCGCTAAAGAGATTATCGACGATTATAATATTCCAGTTATATATGTTACTGCCTATGGGGATGAAGAAACATTTCAACGTGCTAAAATGACAGATCCCGCAGGTTACATGCTAAAACCATTCGATGAAAACGAATTACGAAAGAAAATTGAAGTTGCTCTTAAAAAGCATCAGAAAGAAATTAATTTAAAAGAAACTGGAGAATGGCTTGATAAAAAACTCAAAGATTCTGGAGGAGCTGTGATAATAACGGATGTAGATGGATGTATAAGATTCGTGAATTCTTCTGTAAAATCCCTAACAGGCTGGGAAAGCGACGATTCGTTATTTAAATCTTTAATCGATGTTTTTAATGTTCAATCTGAAGAAATAAGAAAAATTATAAAAAACCCAGTAGAAGAGATTTTAAGAGATGGAACTGCTTCAGAGTTAAATGGTGAATCAGTACTTATATCCAGGGAAGGTAAGAAGATAGATATCGAATACACTATTGCACCAATTAGGGATGATAAAGGGGAGTTTGTAGGCGCTAATTTGATATTTCAGGATATCACAGAGCGTAAAAAAGAAGAAGAAGCCTTATTCGAAAGCGAAAAAAGGTTCAAAAGTATTTATCTCCAATCACCTGTTGCAATTGGGATATTCAAGCCTGATGGACAATTGATGGACATAAACAAAGCTGTTTTAGAGTTATTTGGTGCTTCTGATATTCAAGATTTGATGGAATTAAATCTTTTCCAGGACTTCAAATTAAGCGATGCGGAAAAAAAGAGACTTTTTGATGGACAAACAGTTAAATACGAATCTGAATTTGATTTTGAAAAAATTAAAGAGCTTAGTTTATATAAAACAATCAAATCAGACATAATTTATCTTGAAGTTTTCATTAATCCATTGAGTGTGGAAGAAGATGGATATTTAAGCGGCTATCTAGTTCAATTTTTTGATATTACCCTGCATAAAATGCTTGAAAAATCCATATTAGAAAGTAAATCTAATTATGAAGAACTTGTAGCTAGTATAACTGATGTATTTTTTGAAATGGACAGAAGTTTGAAGTTTGTTTATTGGAATAAGGCATCAGAAAATCTCACTAGTATTCCATCAAAGGATGCAATTGGAAAATCTCTCTATGATATCTTTCCAGATGTTAAAGGTACTGAAATAGAAGAGATGTATATGAATGTATTAAATGTTCAAGAACCTCAATATATTGTTAAAGAGTACAAAAACCAAGATGATCAGATATTCTTTGAGTTTAATGTGTATCCATCCCTTAGGGGAGTATCAGTCTTTATAAAGGACATTACTGGTGTTAAAATTGTAGAAAAGGAATTAAAAAAGAGTGAAAAGTTATATCGATCCGTAGTTGAGGATCAGACTGAATTTATATGTCGATTTACTCCTGAGGGAGTACTTACCTTTGCCAATGATGCTTATTTTAACTATTTTGGTAAGGGAGTTATTGGAAAAAGTTTCATGTTTTTTTCACCTGAAAAGGATCAAGAAAGTGTTAAAAAACACATAGAATCATTCAATCCACAAAATCCTGTTAATACATTTGAAAATCAGGTAAAAATGACTAATGGAGATATTAAATGGTTTGAATGGGTAAATAAAGCCATATTTGATGATCAAAGCCAGGTAATTGAATTTCAATCTGTTGGACGTGATATAACTGAACGTAAGCAGATTGAAGAATCATTAAGAGAAAAAAAAGATGAGTTAAAAAAATTAGCTAAAAGAGAAGTTGAAGCATTTTCAAATGAAAAAAAAGCACTTAAAGCTGAAATAACTGCAATAACGCAAAAAAGAGATGAACTTCAGAAAACTTACGATGAATCGGTAGAACAAGCCGAAAAACGAATTGATGAACTTATCAAGGATAAAGAAACTCTAAAAGCAGAAATAACCCAAATTAAGCAAAAAGAGGAAATTTTAAGAAGGGATCATGAAGAATTAGATATACAAGTTCAGAAACAAGCTAACGACCGTATAAAAGATAAAGAAATGTTTAATGCTGAAATAAACAAAGTTGAAATGGAAAAAAATGATCTGAGAAAAAAATATCAAGAATTGGATATACAAACTCATAAACAGGTTGAATCGTCTAAAAAGGAAAGAGAAGCTTTAAAAGCTGAAATCTTACAACTGAGGCAAACAGAAAAGGAAATGAATGAATCAATAAGGGATAAGGAGAATCTGCTGAAAGAGATCCATCGTCGGGTGAAGACAAATATGCAGGCAATTTCCAGCTTGGTCGGGCTTCAATCTGGATATATAATGGATCAATTTATTGAAAAGTTCGAAGAAAGTCAAAATCACATAAAATCAATAGCACTTGTTCACGAAAAATTATATGAATCAAAGGACCTAAAAAGGATAAACTTTTTAGAATACCTTCAAAACCTGACTGATGATTTATTACGTACCAGGGGCGTAGATCAAGACAATATAAAACTTAAAATTGATATCAAAGATATTTTCTTGGATATTGATAGAGCTATGAACTGTGGTTTGATAATAAATGAACTGGTTAATAATTCCATAAAACACGCTTTTCTTGATAATAAAGGAGAAATAATGATAAAAATTGATTCTAGAGACGATGATTTTACACTGATAGTCAGTGATAATGGGGCAGGACTCCCTGAAAATCTAGACTTTAGAAATGCACAAACACTTGGTTTGAGGTTGGTAAACACGTTAGTAAGACAGCTCGATGGCACAATTGAACTTGACAAAAGTAAAGGAACAGAATTCAAAATTAAATTCGCTAAAAAAAGTCAGTAATAAAAGATTCAAGGGATCAAGGAGACAGAAAAATTGCCTGACGCAAAAATACTTATAGTTGAGGATGAAGGCATCACTGCAATGGAACTTGAAACAAAGCTTGAAATCTGGGGTTATCCCTCGCCGGTTATTGCTCTATCTGGTGAAGAGGCAATTGAAAAGGCATTGAAGACGAAACCAGACCTAATTTTAATGGATATTTCGCTGAAAGGAGAAATTGATGGAATAGAGGTTATCGAACAAATAAAAAAACATTTTAATCCGCCGGTTATATACATTACTGCTCATGCTGATGATAAAACAATGGAGCGAGCCAAGTTAACTGAACATTATAGTTATATGGTAAAACCTATCAGTGATAAGGAATTAAAATTTGCCATTGATATGGCCCTTTTCAAGCATAAAGTCGATCAAAAATTAAAAGAAAGTGAAAAACAATTAAGATTAATAACAGATAATATGTTAGATATTGTGGGGCAGTTTGATAATGAAGGAGTTTTTCGGTATATAAGCCCCTCAGTCAAGACAGTCATGGGATATGAACCTGAAACTTTGATTGGCAGGTCTCTTTTTGAATTTTTACATCCAAATGATATAAAAAAAATTAAGTATGCATTTAAAAAAGTTTCAGCCTCATATACACCAGAAAGAGTGGAAAATCGTCTTCGAAACACTGATGCAAATTATATTTGGGTGGAAACCGTTTTTAATCCTTTATTTGATGATGAATGCCATATGAAGGGAGGAATATTTAGTAGTCGTGATATTACAGAGCGTAAAAGAATTGAAGAGCAGTTATCAGCTTCATTGGTTTACAACCGTGGCCTCATCGAGGTAAGCCCTGATCCATTGATTATTATAAGTCCGGAAGGTAAGATTACAGATGTCAATGAGGCAACAGAAAAAATCTGTGGGTGCGATCGTGAAGATCTGATAGGAAAAGAGTTCTCAGAACAATTTACAGACCCTGAAAAATCAATAAAAGGTTATAAGGCAGCTTTATCTGACGGATATTTAAAGGATTATCCCCTCAAAATTCTTAACCAGTCTGGTAAAACAACGGAAGTTTTATTAAATGCTATAGTGTTTAAAAATGAAGTTGGAGAAGTGCAAGGTGTTTTTGTAACTGCGCGAGATATCACTGAATTAAAAAAATCTGAAGAAAAGTACCGAACTATCGTAGAAAACATTAACGACGTTATCTTCGTTTTGGATATTGAAGGTAATTTTACATATATTAGCCCAACTATAGAGAGAATAAGTGGTTACAAAAGAGATGAGATTATTAATCAGAATTTCGCATATTTTGTTCATCCTGATGATTTATCTGGTCTACAGGCAAGTCTGGAGAGAACTTTATCTGGCCAAAAAGAACCTTATGAATTTAGAGTTTTTGACAAGGATAGTGAAATTTTATATGTACGCAGTTCTAGCCACTCATTGATAAAAGATGGTAAAATACTGGGATTAACAGGGGTATTGACAGATATCACCGAACGTCAAAAGGCAATATCTGCTTTAAAAAAGTCAGAAGAGAGGTATAAGGCCGTATTTGAAAATACAGGCACTTCAACGCTGATAATAGAAGAAAATAACACAATATCCCTTGTAAACCACGAATTCGAAAAACTTTCTGGTTATTCAAAAGAAGAGATAGAAGGTAAGAGAAGCTGGACGGAATTCGTGGTAAAAGATTATCTTGAGAGGATGGAAGAGTATCATCGGCTTCGAAGAATCGACCCCAATACAGCCCCACAAAGCTATGAATCTCAGCTCATTGACAAACAAGGAAACATTAAAGATATATTCATAACCGTATCGATGATTCCAGGGACCAAAAGGAGTTTAGTATCTCTACTAGATCTTACAGCACAAAAAAAAGCTGAACATAAACTTAAGGAATCATTAAAGGAAAAGGAGATACTGTTGAGGGAGGTTCATCATCGGGTTAAAAATAATATGCAGGTTATTTCCAGCGTAATTGGGCTTCAATCAGAATATACAGGTGATAAAGATGTTATAGAAATGTTTGATGATAGTAAAAATCGTATCCGGTCAATGGCTCTTGTACATGAGAAACTTTATCAATCTGAAAACATTGCACAGATAGATTTCGCAGAATACCTAAAGAGCCTGACTGGTGAACTTATTGATACATATGAAGTGAAAACTGAAAATATTCAGATAAAAATTAATGTGGATAAGGTTTTATTGGATATTGACACCGCAATTCCTTGTGGTCTTATAATCAATGAGCTGGTTTCTAACAGTCTGAAACATGCTTTTCCCGATAATAGAAAGGGTGAGCTAGGCATCACATTTATTTCGGATGATAAGAACTTTAGGCTTATAGTTTGTGATGATGGTGTTGGTTTTTCAAATGATTTGGACTTTACAAATACTGAGACTTTGGGTTTGCGTATAGTAAACACTCTGGTAGCTCAATTAGATGGCGATATTCAGCTTGATAGGAATAAAGGAACCTCATTTGAAATCACTTTTAAGTAACCAAACCACATATATTGGGAATTAACTGTAAATTGGTATTTAATTAGCTTTAGTGAACTAAAATTTTTGGATACAGAAATTAGAAGTTATTTTAGGAGCTAAATAAGTGAGGAACATCTAAATGAGTGAAAAAATTAAGATTTTGATACTAGAAGATGTCCCATTAGATGCAGAGTTAATGGAATACGAATTGCGCCACGAAGGTATAGACTTTATATCAAGACTAGTTGAATCAAAAGAAGATTTCATAAGAGAACTCGAGGAATTTAAACCAGAATTGATATTGGCAGATCATTCACTACCTCAATTTGATG
>VGTM01000069.1 GCA_016874685.1 Methanobacteriota archaeon | reverse complement strand
GAGATCAATTTCTGACGCCTTTTTTGCGTTTTTCCAGATTGTATCGGCGTCGCCGCCGCAATATCCATGGTATACATCGTTATTTCCCTTTACATCTATATTTATAGCGTCCATTCCTGCTTCTTTAAGCATTATCAGGGCTTCTTCGCAGAGGTAACCATTTGAAACCATGCAATTGTAAAGTCCCCTCTCTGTGGCAATCTGGAAAGCATCCAGGCAATATTCAAAAAGCAGGGTGGGCTCAGTGAAACTTGCACAGAGTCCATCATCCCCACGATTTATTGCAGTTCCCACCATCTGCTCTGGAGAAATATAATTCGCTTTTAGGGGATTCGGGGCTTCCTTGGACAGGTGATAGTTTTGACACCAGGGACAGGTGAAATTACATGACCAGGTGGAGAAGGTTAGGGAAGTAGAACCAGGATAAAAATGAAAGAAAGGCTTGATTTCTATGGGCCTACTATCCCGGGCATTTATATCTCCGTAAACCAGTGTATAAAGCTTACCATCTTGATTTAACCTTGTACGGCAAAATCCCATCATACCCCTTGCAATTGTGCAGCTTCTTCCACATAGGTCGCATTTTACCCTTTCATCTGCTATCTTTTCGTATAAAAGTGCTTCTTTTATGGTAGGATATATTGATAGATCCAATTAGATCCCCTTTTATTTAAAACACATTTTAGAATTTTATATATTCCAGTTTCCAAAAAAATATAAGCCTCAAATAATAAAATCAACGCTTTTTGGCCTAATACCTAAGCAGGTCTCTCTGCATAAAATTCTACAAATCCACATCCCTTACAGCGAAATATATCAATCTCGTATCTGTGACTAGAAGGATCCTTTAGAGGAAATGGAGGTTCATCAATAGGGGCCCAGATGAAGGGCGAATTTCCATACTGTCCTCTCTTTTGCAGAATTCCCAGGTTCATTGTCCCACCACATTTGGGACATTCTCTTTCATCTGTCATATTTCACACCAAATAATATTTATTTCACGAGATTATTTAATGTTAACAGAGCACTTTAGAAACTGAAATATTGTATTGGAAAATTTGCCGGGATAGTCTAGTCAGGTAAGGCGCAGGATTCGAAATCCTGTTGAGCGTTGCTCGTCCTGGGTTCAAATCCCAGTCCCGGCGCTGAAATATTAAAAACAATAAAAAAACGCTATTTTCCATTAAAATTCTAGAATTCCAATTTTTGACAGATCAAATCTCCTGAGATCTTAACAAAAAAAATCCAGATTAAGTTTTTATGGTCTCAAGGCAAATTTTAAAAAATACAAATAATTTAAACCGCAAAACTATTAATAACCGGTATGGAAGTATATAATCAAGGAGTAAAAAAAATGAACAGTACAAAAGCTAAAATCAAAGCTATTCTCGAAGTAGTTTCTGTTTTCTTACTGATTCTCTTGATTCTTGGGGTCATTAAACAGACCTCTGTTTCAGGTGAGTGGTTGTATTGGAAATGGGGTGATTTATCACATTCACTCTTCATTTTAATCCCTCTGCTTCTCCTGGTTATGACCGGGAGAAACTTCACTTCGTATGGAATAACTTTCAAAAATATGAGATATCACCTGATGGTGGTAGCTATTTGTTTCATTCCTTTTATGCTGTCGGGCGTTCCATTAGGTTATGGTCTGGATTCCAGGAGCTGGGAAGGTGCAATAATCATGGCATTAATCCAGATAATTCTGCTCTTTGTGATTGCATGGTTGTTAAGAAAAAAGCCTAATATGGGTAATCTGGGTGCCAGTAGCGCTTTTTTACTTTTCATGCCTTTCGTGCCTCTTATTTTATCGCCAGGTGGTGCATCAATTGGAAAAGCAATTTCGTCTTTCGTTTATTATTTCTTCTTTGTTGGTTTTGGTGAGGAAATCTTATATCGTGGTTATATTCAGTCCCGCTTGAATGAGGCGTGGGGCCGTCCCCATCACTTTTTTGGCGTGAGTTTGGGGTGGGGGATAGTCATTACCTCCTTAATCTTCGGAATTTCACATCTAGGAATCTTAAACTTATTTCAAGGCAATTTCAATCTAGCATGGCCATGGTTCTTCTGGACGTTTTTCGGTGGTTTGGTATTTGGTTTTATTCGGGAAAAGACCGGGAGCATCGTAGCTCCAGCTATGCTGCATGGTCTACCGCAGGCTATTGCAACTGCATTTATGGCTTTTTGATCGGCAAAAAACATTTTAACAGCCAAAAAACCAAAAAATTCGTTCTTATCCAAACGTGATATAAAAAACAATTAAAAATATATGAAATCAGAACAGAAAATATTATACGAATAATAAGAATCTATGATAAGAATATTCTAAATTTATAAAAAAATTTTATATGAATATTATTGCATAAAAACAAGGAATACATTCTTATTCATAATGAATGTCAAATCAGAGGATTATATGATTATAAATTCAAAAAAAATTAGTGAAATCCTTGTGATTTCGCCTGAAGGTCGGCTGGATGCGTATGGAGCATCTGTACTTGACGAAACTCTGAGCGAACTTATAAAAGATGATGATCTTGCTGTTGTCTTTGACCTGGAGAAAGTTCCCTACCTGAGCAGTGGAGGAATAAGAACATTTCTAAAAATTCAAAAAATCCTAAAAGAAAGGGAAGGTAAACTCTGTCTCTGCAACATAAAACCATATCCTATGGAAGTACTGGAGATGGCAGGGTTCGACCAGATATTTTCTGTTCATTCCACGAGAAAAGATGCTATCGAAAGTCATATAACACCCCAGATAGATTCAGAACCCATAGACTGGGATGCTCTCCCCAAATATGAGGATGAAATTGTCTCCTTAACCCTCCTGGAGGCTTCACATGAGGATTCTTCCCTGAAGGTTGTAGGAGACATACATAAAGTACTTTATGCACAGATAGAAGAAGATGACATATATTCCCGGAAGTTCTCAGAGACTGAATATTCTATTGGTCTTGGTGGGCTGGGAGAAGATGTTAAAGATTATATAGGTATCATGGGTGAGATGATCACCATTGGCGGCACCATGGTATGGCTTCCCACAGATGGACATGATACCCCTGACTTTCTTATCCCAAAAAAGGACACAGGAAAGGTAACCATACATACAGGTTTTAACGTGGCCCTGGATGGTAGATTCAACGATATGATATTCGCAGAAAGTAAAAGTGATGCAGGTTTCAGTGTTGATGAACTCTATGCTTCCATCTTCAAGATGGCCCGGAAGCAGAGACCTTCTTTTAAGGGTATTGTGAGTATTGCCATGCAGGCTGATATAGCGGAATTTTACAGCTCAGGGGTGAATATTTCCCCCATTAAAAAGTTAGCACCAAAAAATCGTGAAATGATAATGCACGAAGATAATATTGCCTCCTGGATGAATATCAACACCAAACCCAGGTATAAAGGTGAAACCATGGTTAGCTTTGGTGTTGGAGTTGACCTTAAAAGTGATCTCTCCTCCTTTGATGAAGATGTGCTGGGTTCACTATTCTACCTGCACCCTGCAAATATTGGGAATAAAAGAATGCTCCTCCATAACCATGCAGTTGTTTTCAAGCATATGCCCTTGGAGAAAACATCTGATCTGGATGGAAGGATCAGAGAGATTGTCAATAATGGAGATTTTATGGATATGCGCCATCTTCTGGATAATACCAGAATCCAGCGTGCAGTTATGGGTGTTTCATATATATCTGATATTTTGTTTGAAAAAGAGCAATATATAGAGATTAAAGGTGAATGTGATGGCTGGAACGATATTTTTGAGGAGATAACCAGAAAGATGCATCCTGATTCTTGTGAAATTGTTTTAACCCCTTTAACTGGTGGATACAGTGGTTCTATGGTATTTCGTGTTAATGCATGGGATAGGTCTGGTCGAGAGGAGATGCCCTTTGTCTTAAAGCTTGGAAGCTGGTCTGAGATATCAGATGAGGTGAAAGGATACGAAGACCATGTGAAACGGTACATTCAAAATAATGCAACACAGATAATCGATCATAAAAAAATTGGTGACTATGGGGGGATATTATACAATTTTGTAGGAATAAATGCTGGAGAAAGCCAGATCATAAGCTTTGAGGATTACTATTTCTCCCATAAAACAGCTGATGTCATAGCAGCCCTGGAAAAACTCTTTAGAAACGTTCTTAGAGGATGGTATGGACAGCCAAAACTAAAGGACCTTTTTCTTTATGAGGAATATGACTCCTTCTTCCAGTATGACCTTATAAAAAAGTATGCAAGAGAAAATTTCAATGCCATGCCAGATGAAAAATATATTGAACTGCCCTTAAACCTGGGCAGATCAGTAAATCCTCTCTATTTTGTGGAGAATGTTATGCCAGAGAGAAGATCTCAGGCTGTAAGTGCTTATGAAACGTCAACTCATGGTGATCTAAACCTCAGGAATGTGCTTATGGATGATAATCTCAATATGTGGCTTATTGATTTTGCCTTCACCAGACACGCTCATATATTGAGAGACATAGCAAAGCTTGAAACAGCTTTAAAGATAGAATGTGTGGATATTGATTCTGAAGGAAAGTTAAAAGATGTTTTGGAATTTGAGAGACAATTTTTAGATGTTAAGAGTCTTAGTGATATACCACGACTACCCCGCAAAGCCCGAAATAAATATTTAAAAGAGGATTTCGAAGATTCTGATGTTATTAAGGCATTCAGTTGTGTTCAGAAACTGAGGGGATATGCAAATGTGATAACCCTCCTTGATGAGGATATTTCCCAGTATTTTCTGGCTCTCTTTCCATATACTCTGATGGCACTTGCTTTTGTTAGTGTCAATGATTATATGAAAAAATATGCCTGGATATCTTCTTCTATGATCTCTGGGAAATTAATTTAATTAAAACGTTAATTTTTCGTCTAAGAAGATCAGTGTGGAGGTTTGAGACCTGTGCAGCTGTTCACGCTTGAGTTCAAATCCATGGCCTGGCGTTGAAACCTTCATAAAAACTTAAGCGAAGTTGTGTTTATGTAAACACGATATAACCAAAAACTAATACATATTTATTTCCTTCTGGGGAACATAAAACCTGTTTTTTCCCGATATTCCACATATTCCTTTCCATAACGAATAACAAGATCCTTCTCTTCAGCCAGACACATCATGTAAAATATAGGTATCCATATAAAAGAGAATAGGGCGAGAAATGGGGAATTCAGTAATAATGAGAGTACCCACCAGAACATTACCTCCCCAAAAGCCTGTGGGTGTCTCATCTTTTCATAAATTCCCCCATATAGCTGGTGTTCTCTTTTTACCACTATAGTTTCTTCCCCTGCATCTTTCATGCCCTTAAACCATAAATATGCACCAGGGATAGCAATTACAATAGCCATTATTACGGATATCCACCAGTTCCATGGGAAATATCGCAGAATAGGTAAAGTTAGTGGATAAAAATAGTAGATCACATAGTTTATGCTGGCAACAGTCATGAATATGGATGATATAATTCTATATTGGGTGCATTTATCGTAAGCTTTTTCTCCTATCCTTTTCTCCAGAGCTGCAGGTCCAGCACTCTTTATATAAAAGTAGAGGCAAAGTAAAGCCGAAACCACAAGGACTGAGAGATTGATCCACTCTATCATATAATACCCACGTTAAAGAATGATTGAAAGGTTATCCTAGTCAGATCACTCAAATAAAATCACTCAAATAAAAATGTGTTATGCAGGAATATATTATGTTGCAGCTTACATGATATAACAAAAATTCCATTCAAGTGCAGGATAATCTCTAAGCCTCTTTGTTCTTTTTTTTGTGCAGATCTTTTTTTTCACAGATCTGATGAACCTAACGATTTTAGAATTTTTTTTGAATCAATTTGATTCAAAGGTTATTTCATCCCTACATAGAGCCCATATCCAAAATAGCGGCTGAATCCTCGGGGAATATGCAGGGCCTCCCAAGCAAGTTGGTGGACTGATTTCCGGTATTCCCTTTCATGTAGATAGAGATGGAAAAATCTGCCCCATATCCTGAAAAAGTCCATGCTCTGAAGCTCCAGATCTCCAACCACCTGCTTCCACTGGCTCATGGTACTTACTGAACTTGTGATATCTTTAAAACCCGCTTCCTCAAGGAAAGATAACCATTCCTCTCTGGTCTCAGCTACAAGGCCCATAACCCTTCGGCAATAATCATCCATCTCAGGCGATGGATCCCCGAGCCAGGTTACCTCATTCAGCCCCAAATAACCTCCTTCTTTCAGCACCCTATAATATTCAGAAATTGATTTCTTTTTATCTGTAAATCCTGTTACAGATTCAGATATAACCACGTCGAATGTGTTATCTGGGAAGTCAATGTTCTCTGCATCTCCCACTATAAATTCAACTGCAGTTTCATGTTTTTCACGGGCTCTTTCAACCATGTCTTCAGATATATCAATACCCACTACCCTGCAGCCAGTCATTCTGTGAATTTTGATGGCAGAAACTCCGTTCCCTGACCCCACTACCAGCAGGTAATCTGAATCATCAACCTTACACAGCTTTACTAATTCTCTGGTGGCTTTCAAGCCCCCCGTATGCTTGGTTATACCAACCTTTGCCTGTATTTCAAAATAGCCGTACATGGAAAATCCTTCTACCATAAAAATTATGTATGTTCACATAATTATAATTTTCAGTGGTTTTTAACATTATTCAAGTCACAAAATATATAAAATATTTAAGATATAACTATATAAAAATCAAAAAATGTAAAACTATGTTTAGGGTGATAATTTTGAATATATTGATAATAGTTGGTATTATTCTGGCCATCATAGTCTTAGTGGCAGTGGTTGCGTATTTAATAGGTTTTTATGGAAGTTATGGCTCTGAAACAATAAAACCAGATGGTAAAATCACTGGCAAAGCATTGATCGTATATGATCCAGGCTTAACAGGGGGCACTAAAACCGCAGCCCTTTATATGGCCGAAGATTTAAAATCAAAGGATTATGAAGTTAAAGTAGCCGGAGTTAGATCCAGCGATGCAGCTAATGTATCTGGATACGACATCCTGATTGTGGGAAGTCCAACTTATGGTGCTAACCCTACAGGTCCCATAAAATCATATCTAAATGGCTTAAAACTTCCAGAAGACATTACCATCGGGGTTTACTCTTTAGCTGGAAGTAATACACAGGATTCTAACCTGGTGATGGCACAAATTCTTAAAGACAAATCAATACAGGTTAAGATTTCCATGAAGTTTGGAAATTCTGCATTTGGAGCGTCTGGAGACAAAAATCAATATTCAAACTTCGTATCACAAATTCTAGCCTAAGAAAATAAAAAAATATTAATGGTGTTTTTATGTGGAAAATATCTAAATGGATCTTTCTAGTTACAACCGTCCCTCTATTAACTGTTGGTATAATTTTCCTCATTCTGGGGTTTATGGCCTCTCCAGAGGCCCTTACAGATGATGGTTATTCCCTCAAGAATTTCTATTACACGATGGGAGGTGCTTTCGTCATTTTCCCTCTTATAACTACAATCGGAGTTTTGTTATATTACAGAAGAATCAATGTTAGAGAAACAAATCTCATCCAGAACGGGATTAGAGGCGAAGCAGAAATACTGCACCAGGAACAGACTGGAAGTTATCTCAATGAACTTCCTCAGGTCAAATTCCAGCTCGAGGTAACTCTTTCTGACGGTGACATTTACCAGATTGAACATAAGGATTATATAAGTATGCTCGACCTGAATTCTATAGGTGTGGGTAGAAAACTTCCTGTTTTTGTTGATCCTAACAATCAAAAAAATCTTCTGCTAATTTACAGCTGATAAATATCTTCTCTTAATATTTTTACGAAAAATCCTCTAAAAGATAGAAAAAGAAGGTTTAGATTGTTTTCAAATATTCTTTTAATTTTGCTGAGGCATTAGATGTTAAAGGCGGAGTATGGCCAGTTAGTATTACCTCAATATCCAGATCGCCCAGTTTTTTTAAAGATTCATTGGCCTTTCTTATATCTGGTGTGAATCGGGGCACAGGTCCTTTAATTTCCCCTTTAACACATCTTAAAATGTCTCCAACAAAAATAGCCTTATTTTTTGGGTTATATAAACTAATACTTCCCGGAGTGTGTCCTGGAGTGTGTAGAACCTGATAATCACCTATCTTGTCACCATCTTCCAGTATAATGTCCACTTCAACAAGTTGTGACCGTTTTATGAGTTTAAATATGCCTGTAATTGCCCTGGCAAAAAGAGAGTCAGGGGTTTTCTTTCCACTGATATAATAGGCATCATCTATATGGGCTGCCACCTTTGCTCCGGTTATTCGTTTAAGTTCACCTAAACCACCTACATGATCAAAATGATGGTGAGTTAACACGATAGTTTTAATATCTGAGGGGTCACGCTTTAATGTATTTCGTAGATAATCAAGAATCTTACGGGAATTACCTGGCATCCCTGTGTCAATGATCATTATCTCATCATCCACCACCAGATAGCTGTTGGATATCCTGTAGATCCTGTGTATTCCAGAAACAATCTCCATTTTAATTCAGCCTTATTGACTTTTTTTTAATTATTCAACATCTCAAAATTTACGTGCGAGTTTTTCCCTTTAGAATATTTTTAATCTAATATAAAGCAAATTTTATAACAAACTAACTATTTTATGAATCAATTAATCTCTAAACAGGAGTAACTCCACATCCATATTCACCACGTAAACTAAACAAAAATATCCTGAACTATTTATTTTAATAATCCAACAACGGGAAATTTTTCCAGTAGTTCAATGCCATGTGGTGCTTCCTCTAAGGCTTCTGTCAAATCTTCTCCAGCTTTATGAATAACTTGATGCTCCCCACCTCGCCAGAGGAAGCTATCTGAAACATCATATACCTTGCCCTTATAGGCAATGTATGCTGGAGTCCCATTTTTACCATTGTAAGTGGAGAGTTTCTCCCTGTTAAAATGCTTCATTTTAAAAAAAATAATAGTTGATCGTTTTAGATCAGCTATTAGAGCTATTCCAGGAATTTTGAGACAAATGGAGATGTTTCGCCTCTTCGCATGAAATGTCCGGAAGGTCCTTCACCTAAGAATTCAGAGAACCAGGACTCATGCTGAATCTCTTCATTCAATATAGCGAGTGCTAGATCATAGGTCCGATGGTCTTTACCTGCAGTGATATTGCAGATATGGGTATACTGCCGCACAGCACATCTTTCAGCCCCTACCAGGACTTCTAAAATTTTATTCACATCGCTTATGTCTTCAGGTAGATATGCAGGAGGACATCCAGAAATGTCATGGAATTCCTTCATATCTTGGGGCAGTTCACCCCCAAGTTCGTATATCCTAGGTACTAGTGCTTCAAAATGATTTCTATCTTCTATTCGTGCTGCTTCAGCTATTTCTTTAATACCTTCCCCTTCAAGTCCAATGAGATTAACCCTCAATATGGTGTAGTAGTAAAAGGTTGTTAGCTCCGCTGCAGCATTCTTAACTAGAAGCTCAACCAGCTCGTCAACATCTATACCAGAATTTTCTACCATTTCTCTTGTTACTTTAGCCATTTTTTTTCACCCCATATAATAATTATTTTTTAAAATAAATAAATCTTTAGATCTGAAAAAGAGTTACAGGAGTTTAAATTGAAAATTAAGTTCATATCTTAAGGTTCATCTAGATTTATTTTTATCAACTCAACGCCACGTCTAATATCATCATCAACATAAAACCAAACAACGCCATTAACGTTGCAAGATCAATGTTACCTTCTCTTTGACATTCTGGGATTATATCTTCAATTACCACGAATATCATGGCGCCTGCAGCAAAGCTTAATGCATAAGGAAGCAATGGTGTGAAAATAGTTACTAATAAAGCTCCTATCACCCCTGCAATTGGTTCAACCAGCCCAGATAGTTGGCCATACCAGAAACTTTTCCTTCGGGATAACCCTTCACCTCTTAGAGGCATGGAAACTGCAATACCTTCTGGAAAATTTTGAATACCAATACCAATTGCCAGAGCTATGGCGGCGGCTAATGATGTGTAAGTCAAATTGGCAGCAACTGCACCGAAAGCAACTCCAACAGCCAGACCTTCTGGAATATTATGCAATGTTACAGCAATTGCCAGTAATCTATTCCGATGCCAGATAGTTTTTATACCTTCAGCTTCCTCTATTGGGCAGCCAAGGTGTAGATGAGGAATTATTCTGTCAACTACAGCTAGAAATAACCCACCCATTAAGAAACCAATACTCGCTGGTAGCCAGTTAAGAATACCCTGACCAGCAGACATCTCAATTGCTGGGGCAAGTAATGACCAAAAACTCGCAGCGATCATAACTCCAGCAGCAAAGCCAAGAGAGCCGTCTAGGACTTTTCTACTAACTTCACGAGTTAGAAATACTGTAGACGCTCCTAGAGCAGTCATAAACCATGTGAACAATGTTGCCATCAGAGCCAGAAGTACCGGGTGGAAGTTTAACATTGAATTCATTAAAAAATATATGTCTTTTATATATGAAATTTTTAGCGAAATAAGAAAACTATATTGTTTACTGAAATTTTTGAATTTAAATAAATAATAAAAATATTTAACTGTTTCTAGATCAATATTAAAACTAACAACGCAATATAATTAGGTTTATTCAATTAAAAAATCATTATTGAACAGTATTTAACAATTTAAATAATTTTATTTCATAGATGCCAGTATTAATGGAAAATAAACATCTTCATTTTCAATTTTATGGGATTTTGAATTATTGCACCTTATTAGTAAAAAATAATTAATCCTGAAACATAAGTAATTATACATTCTAAAGAATG
>VGTM01000068.1 GCA_016874685.1 Methanobacteriota archaeon | reverse complement strand
TGCGATGATAGCTTCTCTAACTGGAAGTACTGACATAGGTGTGGGGGTTGTGATTGGATCCAATATATGGAACATTGCAGGAATATTGGGCATTTCTGCAATAGTTTCTGGTATTATAAAAACTGAGAGCCGTGGAATTAAGAGAGATGGGATGATAACGCTTATCACAGCTTTATTACTAATTTTTTTCATGTTTTTTGGGGATGTTACAAGGATCTCTGCTATTATAATGATAATAGTCTATGTTTTTTATCTTTGGATTTTGATTAGAGATCAAAAAAAAGATTCTAATGAGATTAAAGGAAATTTTAAGAACCCTATAGATAATGAAAGTAGTTCAACTAAATCTTTTAATATTAAAACTGTTTTGTGGACAGTCGTCGGGTTTATAGGATTGGTTATAGGATGTAGGCTGCTAATTTATAGCGGCATAGAAATTGCAAAAATTGCGGGCATCCCTGAAATGATTATGGGTTTGTTTACACTTGCAATTGCTACCAGCATACCAGAACTTGTTGTAACTCTCTCATCCGCCATGAAAGGCTTACATGACCTGTCTATAGGAACGGTATTAGGAAGTAACACTTTTAATATCATGATAGGGATAGGTGTTCCAGCGCTTTTCATGAATATTCCTGTGGAAAAACTTTCTCTTACCTTTGATGCACCTGTAATGATTTTTGTCACAGTTTTAGTGCTTCTTCTCTTAAAAAGGGGTATGAAGCTTACAAGAATTGATGGGCTTATTTTGGTTTCTACCTATATAGTTTATGCAATAACGAGACTATACATATCTGTGTGATTAATATGGTTTATAAAAGGATATTGGTTACAAACATGGGTGAATTTTTAGATGAAATAGTTGAAAATAGCTTGGATCTGATACATGGACGAAAAGTGGAAGTTATTGGTATTTTTGTGGTGGATACATCAGTTCCTTTCCTAACACCATCTAAAGTAAAAGATATGATGATAGCTGAGTTGGAAAAGAAGGGTGGGGAAGTATTATCCAAAATGGAAAAGAAATTTCAAAAGCCTAATATAACTTTTAGGGGAACCTTGCGTAAGGGGGATCCTGCTGACGAAATTGTGAAGGTTGCAGAAAGAGAAAATGTGGATGTCATAGTGATGGGCACAGGAAAAACTAAGATAGATAAACATTTACTTGGGAGTGTATCTGAGAAGGTTGTACATTCAGCACCATGTAATATTCTTCTTATTAGAAAGCAATAGTATCATCAAGTGGAAAAGGCGGAAAGGGAATAAAAATAAGAAATTTGGAATAAATGCCAGCGATAGTCCTAAAGTTTTTAGGGCCAGGGGGCAGTTAATTATCCATTAATCCATTATAGAAATAAATCTTTATTTTTTTAATTACTCAAAAAAGAATTAGCAAAATTTATATTTTGTTTTGATGAATCTTAATTACGAACCTTTAACATCATGGAGGGTATTCTTTGTCACGCTTAAAAAGACTTCTAGGATTTAGTTTGAAACCTGTTATTGCAAAAAGCAAATATATTTCACTTTCAGATATTAAAACACCCACTTTCATGACAAAGAAGGCAGGATCCTTAACAGATTCCAAAGCAGAACCATACTATATAGTTGCTTCAGTTGAATTGGGAAATACAACCACCAAATGTATCCTAACAGCCACCAACCTCAAGGGTGGCAGAACATATCTGCTTGATAAGACCGTGAGAATGACCAGAGACATAAGAAGACCAAAAAAAAGTGAAGAAGTCTTCGGGGCAACGGTGTGGGATGTAGAGCTTACCCAAGAATCTGTATCTGAGATGGTTAGGGACACCATTTTAGAATCAGTAAAAAGATCCAAGGTCAGCTTAGAGGATGATTTAGACTTTGTGGTGCGTTCAACCGGAGTTACCGCTGGTTTTGGTTCTCCAGAAGAAGTTGGACAGCTTATAATAGCCCTCGCAAATGGTTGTCTTGAAGCAGGAATACCCCCCCGGAAGATGGCACCAGCACTATCAAAGGACAACTTCCCAGAAAGGATAAGGGATTATACTCTCATTGAGAAGGTTATGTTCGATGGTGCAGTTGTAAGCGTGCTTCCACCTACAGGAAGAGCTGTGGTTGCAAATGAAATGGAAGGAGAACTAGTAACGGCTGGTATAAAGGTAGGTGCAAAATGGACTAAACTCGATTTCCGTAATCCATGCGTGTCTATGGATTTTGGGACCACTCTGGCAGGGAGAATAACCAACAGCGACGAACCCTATGCCAGAACCATTGGAAACTTCTGTGGACTGGCAGGCGCCATACCAGACGCCCTCATAAGGGGAACAGAAAAAGTTGACAGGAGAGGAGGAGCAGCCCTGGATTTATACAAAAAAGGCATTACCAAAAATGCTGATTGGAAGGCCGCGCTGGAATATGCAGAAAGGGCTCATGAATACGTGGACATAAGAAAAGTCCCAGAAGACAGAGATAAATTTGGAACAGTTCCAGTAGATCCTGAAGCAGCCTATAGTGCTGGAACCACCCTTATAGGGTGTGATCCAGGTGAAAATGGAGATAAGATCCCAGAGTTGATTGACCTTGGTCATAAGATCTATGAGGAGGCAGGCATCCACACACTTTTTGCCACCCTCGATCATGTAAGCGCCATAATTGTAAAACGTCTTATCCAAGAGGCTGTTGATGAAAGAGTCATTGAAGACGGTTCAGTACTGGGAGTAACCGGCAGAGCTGGAATAACTGGTGAAAAGCCCAAATTAATTCTTGAATATTCAAAAGATGTTTTTAAAGAGACAATTTTTGTATCAGATGCCCTGGCCATGGGTGCAGCTGTAATGGCCCGATGTATGAATTCTATGGGAACACCACATATTCCAGTAGGTGGTAGACAGGGTGGGCCATGTATCTTGGGTCAGAGGAGAAAACTTCAAAAAAAAGAGGAAACATAGAGCTTAAAAACATAAAAAATATATTAATAGATTTTTAAATTTCCCGGGAATTTTATTGATTTAATTTATAACTTATGGATGTTTCCAGATGGTAACTGCATTAGTAATGGCTGGAGGAGAGGGAACTAGACTGAAATTTAAGGGTGAAAAACCACTTATTAAAATATTGGGAAAGCCAATGATTCGCTATGTCATTGATGCATTGTTTGGTGCCAGTAAAATAAAGGATATAATAGTGGCAACCAGTATACATACCCCAAAAACTGATGTTTTTATAAAAAAGATTGGTCTGAAAACCATTGAAACCCCAGGAGATGGTTACGTATCAGATTTAAGGTTTATCCTTTCTGAATTTGAATTAGGAGATGTTTTACTTACGATAACTGCGGATTTACCTCTTATTAGGAGTGATATACTTGATCAGGTCATAAAGGAATATGAAAAATGCGGGAAACCAGCCCTATCTGTTGCAGTCCCACTTGAAATTTTTAAAAAATATGGTTTGAAACCATCAATGGTATTTGATGGCATGGTACCATCAGGATTAAATATATTAAGGAGTATAAACAAGCAACAAGATGAGGAAGTTCTTATCATAGAAAAAATTGAACTTGCCTTAAATATTAATAATTGTAAGGACATAACATTTTTAGAGAAAATTTTGGGTGATACTAATGGTTGAAGAGAGAAAGCTAATTAAGGGAGAAGAGAAGATTTGGAGCGAAATTAAGGGTTACCAGGTGGCTACAAGTAACGCAAGGATACTAGGCGAGTTAGAAGAGCTTGTAATCAACGAAAAGACGGGAAAAATAACTGAAGTCGTGATAAAAGTTGAAAAAGGTAGAAATGTAAATGTCAAAGGCGCGAAGAAAAAAGGAGAGTTTTTATTAGTGCCTTTTGGTAAAGTTGAGAAAGTAGGGGAATTCATAATAATTTCTGAGTAATCAAATGCTCTAACTCTATATTTTATTTGTTACTATAAAATGGAATTGTAAAATTCCAATTAATAAATTAGATTAATAAATTAGATTATTATTTTCTATGGTAGCAAAATACTTATTTAATATTCAATATTTGTTTCTTCGCTATTTATAACGAAAAATAAGATATAAATAGATATAAAAATAAAAAATAATTAAAAGAAAAATTTATTTTATATTTGATGAATTAATTCCGGGCTTTCAGTGTTACATACCTTTTAGGCTCAAATCAAGCATCCTTTTAGTCTCAGCAGCGAGTTCCGGTGGCAATCCTGTAATATCCATGCTTAAAAATCCTCTAACGATCATTGAAGCAGCTTCATCTTCTGTTAAACCCCGGGACATGAGATATAAAACTTCTTCTTCAGCAATTTTACCCACAGCTGCCTCATGAGAGAGCTCAAGGTCTGTTGAACTTCCTTCTAACTCTGGAATAGAATAGATAAGGGAATCATCAGATAACACCAATCCCATGCACTCCAAGTGCCCTTTTACATCCGGAGATTTGCCAGCCAGGTGTCCACGGGCGTAGATTTGAGATTGATCCTTGGAAACAGCCCGACTTATCATCTCTGTACTGCTGTTTTTTCCAGTAAGGATGGCGCGGGAGCCTATGTCCAGCACAGAATCCTTTTGACCACCCAGTATAGACTGAAAAACAGTCCGAGAATTCTCTCCTTGGCAGTAAGCTGTTGGATAGGATTGTATAGTCCGCACTGGACTGGTTAGAATGTAGTTGCTGATGTAGGTGGAATCGTCTCCTAATATAACCCCGGTTCGGGGCCGAACTTCCACCTGCTCTGCCCAATTGTGCACCATGGTGAAGGTGATCTTGGCTCCCTTCTTGAGATAAAATTCTGATACCCCAATATGCAGTGCCGATTGAATATCTGATCCTGTTGTACAGCCAGTTATGATGTGTAATTCAGCATTTTCCTCGGCAATTATGATGTTATGAACAGTCTGGGATACGTTAGTGTCACCTATAAACATACAGGCCTGAATAGGGAATATTTCTCTGGAACCGGGTAAAGCCCTTATAAAGTAACCACTAGATTCTCTTAAGGCTGTTTCAGCAGTATACTTATCAGTATCAACTGCAACTGCTTTCCACATATAATCATTTAGCCAATCGTATTTTTCAAGGGCATTTTTCATATTCATAAGTTCTATGGACTCTGAACTACAACTAGTACAAACTCCTGTTTGGTCGATCTGCAGAAAAGAGCCTGCCCTTCCCGCTCCTGTTGCTTCTACTCCTACTTTGAGTATTGTCTCTTTGTGTTTTTCTGGAAGTTCTTCCAGGGATTCTATTTCTTCATGCTCTCCTGCTTCTTCTTGTTCAAACTTTTCAATTTCTATATCTTCACCCAAGGCGGCTTTCTTTTTTCTAGCCTTCTCTGCGCGTTTTTTTAATGTATCGGATTGCAACATTCAACACATCCTTTAAATCCTTCTTTTCTTATGTCTTCTAATATTTCATTGGGATTTCCTGAACAGGCTATTTTACCATCCATGAGCACGTGGGCTGTGTCGGCATTCACAAAATTTAGAATGTAACCCAGATGGGTAATCAGCAGTCCTGATTTCTCTCTCATACCTGGTTTTTTTTCTTTATCCAACAGGGTATTTATCTCCTCTGCTAGAAGTTCCACATTTTCAATGTCCACTCCAGAATCAGGCTCATCAAACATGATAAAATCGGGTTTTTGGGCAAGAAGCTGTAGGATTTCAGATCTTTTTACTTCGCCACCAGAAAAACCAAGGTTAACATCTCTATCTATGAATCTGTCGTCAAATTTAAGTTTAGTCACTAAATCCATCATTTCGGGACTTAGTTCTTCATCAGTTTCTCCGTGTTCAATTTTAAGTAGGTCCTGAAGTTTTACACCTCTTATAGCAGGGGGGTTCTGGAAACTAACACCTATACCCATTTTCACACGTTCGGTAGTAGAATAATTGGTTATATTTTCTCCTTTAAAGATTATTTCTCCTGCTTTGACCTTATATTTTGGAAATCCAAGAATGGCCATAAACAAAGTACTTTTTCCAGATCCATTAGGACCTAAAAGGACGTGTGTCTCTCCTTTACCGATGTAGAGATCTATATCGCTCAAAATTTCTTTTCCACTGACTTCAATAGCCAGATCAGTAATTTCAAGTATCAGTTTCACCACCACCATTTTTTTTCTTTTTATAATTTTACAATTCAGCTATGAATTAAAAACCTGTTTTAGTATGCTAAATTTTGTATACTAAATTTGTTCAATAAATTTTTGTAGAGTTATCTATGATATATGATGAATAAATAATTTAACAATAAATTACTCTAGAATTTTTCGAGTAAAAAATTATTTAAATTTTTAAGAGAAATTTAATATTTTTAAGAGATGTTTAATAGATTTATAAAGTATTCTTATGGACATTTTAAATCTAATATCTTAAATTAAATAATAATATATTATCAAGTTTAAAATAAAGAAATTTGAGCTGTATAAAACTGTTTGTTCAATAAAAAACACTCTAATTCAAATTCAGAACTTAAAAATAAGATTTTAGCTTATTAATGTATCTGATCTCGTTTTTTTTAGAAAGCAAACATGAGTTTTATTATATATAAACTTTTCGAATTTGAATTATAAGTAACCTTTATAATAAGTATTTTTATATCCATATAATGTACATTAATGGTACAGAGCCAAGTACATTGATAGTACTTTGAGATAAACTTTGAGATAAAAGAAGGAGGAAACTCTATGGCTGAGGATGATGTGAAGATTGTTATGTTTTGTTGTAACTGGTGCTCTTATGGTGGAGCAGACACTGCAGGTACTGCAAGGATGCAATATCCTCCAAACGTGCGTGTTATTAGAGTTATGTGCTCTGGACGTATAGAACCACAATTTGTTTTTAAAGCGTTCAAGGAAGGAGCCGACGGCGTAATCGTTGCAGGATGTCACCATGGGGACTGCCACTACGATGCAGGAAACTACAAGACAGATAGAAGAATGAGATTGATATACAAACTAGCAGAAGGTCTAGGAATTGGAAGAGAAAGAATACACCATGACTGGATATCTGCGTCCGAAGGAGAGAAATTCGCAGACACTGTTACGATGATGGTGGATCGTATAAATGGTCTTGGCCCATCACCACTAAAGGAACAATTAGCAGTTGAATCATAAGTGGAGGCATGAAAAATGGCAAAGAAAATTAAATTAGGAACAATGTGGTTGTCAGGATGTTCAGGATGCCACTTATCCATTGCTGATATACATGAAGCAATAGTAGATGTCATGGAATACGCTGATTTTGAGTTCAGTCCAGTATTGATGGATACTAAATATGATGAAATACCAGAATTGGACGTTGTTATAATTGAAGGTGGAATTCGTAACGAAGAAAACAGAGAACTCGCTGAAAAACTGAGAGAAAAAGCAGGTTTAGTCATATCATATGGTACATGTGCTGTATATGGCGGAATTCCTGGATTAGGAAATCTATTCACAAATGAAGAGCTTCAAGAGGAAGCTTACATAAATTCAGCAAGTACATATAACGATGAAAAAATAATTCCACACGACCAAGTACCCCATTTCGAGAGCAGAGTAAGACCGCTCGCTGAGGCTATAAACGTGGATTTAGCTTTACCTGGATGTCCACCAAGGTCTGACGTGGTTGCAGAAATAGTGATGGCTTTATTAAAAGGAGAAGAACTACCTGCAATACCAACCACCAATCTATGTGAAGAGTGTCCAAGAGAAAAACCACCTGAAGGAATGGCAATGGACAAGATCATAAGGCAGTTCGAACTTGGAGAACCAGAAGAAGAAACGTGCTTAGTACCACAAGGTCTGGTGTGTATGGGACCAGCAACAATGTCACTTTGTGGTGCTGAATGTCCTACCATAGGTATTCAATGTAGAGGATGCTATGGACCAACCGCCAAGGTAATGGATCAAGGTGCTAAGATGATAAGTGCTATTGCTTCGGATTTCGGAGTTGAAAGGGATAAAACCGTTGAACCAGAGGAAGTTGCAAACCAACTTGACGATATAGTAGGTACATTTTATACATTCACACTGCCTGCTGCATTAGTACCTATGAAAGTAAAAAAAGGGGCTGAAGCAGAGCCTGCTAAAGCTGCCAAATAATCAGGAGGAAAGAAAATGGTTAAATTAACAATGGAACCTGTAACCAGGATTGAAGGTCACGCAAAAATCACAGTAGAACTCGACGACGCAGGAAACGTACAAGACACCAAACTTCATGTTATGGAGTTCCGTGGATTTGAAAAATTCCTTCAAGGAAGAAACATTGAAGAAGCACCTCGGATAGTACCTAGGATATGTGGTATATGTGATGTACAACACCACCTCGCAGCTGCAAAAGCCGTAGATGGATGTTTTGGATTTGCATCCGAAGACATATTACCTACAGCATACAAGATGAGGGAGATCATGAACTGGGGTTCATATATGCACTCCCATGCACTACACTTCTACTTCCTCGCAGCACCTGATTTCGTTGCTGGAAAGGACAGGAAAACAAGAAATGTGTTCCAAATAGTAAAAGATAATCCTGAATTGGCTTTACAGGCCATCGAATTACGAAAAAACGCTTTAGACATAGTCAAAGCCACAGGTGGAAGACCAATACACCCAACTTCATCAACACCCGGCGGAATATCCACCAGTCTTGATGATGAAACTCAAAAAGACCTACTCGGGAAGGCTAAAAGAAATGTGGAACTGGCAGTTGCAACCTTAGAAACCGCAAAACCAATATTTGAAGCAAACCTAGATCTGGTAAATTCATTAGGTAACATTGTAACTTACCATACTGGACTGGTGAAAAACGGAGTATGGGATGTTTACGATGGTAATGTGAGAATTAAAGACAAAGAAGGTAATCACTACGCAGAATTTCCTAACACAGATTATCTGGATTACATGGCGGAACACGTAAAACCATATTCATGGCTTAAATTCCCTTATATAAAGGATTTAGGATACCCAGAAGGTGTTTATAGGGTCGCGCCACTATCAAGATTAAACGTCGCAGACAAAATGCCTACACCCCTAGCTCAAGAAGCATTCAATGAATTCAAAGACACCTTTGGATATGCACAACAAACACTCCTATTCCACTGGGCCAGGTTAATAGAACTGATAGCATCTGCAGAATGTGCAGTTGAAGCTTTAGAAGGAGACTTATCCGGACAGAAATTCCCAGACTCTCTAGAAAGACAGGCGGGTGAAGGTATAGGAATTGTGGAAGCTCCAAGGGGAACACTAACCCACCACTACGCATGTGATGAAAATGGACTAATAACCAAAGCCAACATTATAGTGGCCACAATACAGAACAACCCAGCTATGGAGATGGGAATTCAGAAAGTAGCACAAGACTACATAAAACCAGGTGTAGAAGTAGACGACAGCATTTTCAACCTAATGGAGATGGTAATAAGGTCGTACGACCCATGTCTATCCTGCGCAACTCACACAATTGACAGTCAAATGAGACTTGCAACCCTTGAAGTGTTTGACCATGAGGGACACCTCATAAAGAAAATTTAATTTCGCCCAGGTGAAAAAAAATGATAATAGTCAACAAAGAGGATTGCATCAGGTGTGGAGCCTGTCAGGGCATCTGTCCAACCGCAGCAATTGCAGTATCACCAGAAGATGTCATCTACTGTGATATCTGTGAAGGTGAACCAAAATGTGTGGAGATATGCCCTACCGGATCGCTGAAAGTCGAAGAACTGGTACTTGATGAATCAGGCGAATCTCAAACTCGTATAATGTACAACCCTGCAACATGTGATCAGTGCGGTGATTGCGTAGAGATCTGCCCTCCACAAATTCTGAAATTAGAGGAAGGAAAAGTTAAAAAAGTTCCTTTACAAGGTTTCTGTGTGATGTGTCAGCGATGTGTTGACATATGTCCAATAGAAGTTATTGGAATTGAAGGAGTCAAAGAGCCCAAAAAAATAGAATTAGAAATTGAAGGACCTATATACATTGCAGATTGTGTCGGCTGTGGAATGTGTGTGGATGAATGCCCAACAGGGGCTATAACACTTCCTGAAGTTGGAGAAACAATCGAAATCGATGAAGACACGTGTATTAAATGTGGAATATGTTCACAGACATGTCCATGGAATGCAGTGTTTATATCAGGTAAAATACCAGTAAAACGAAACAAAGAAATAATAAAATTCGAAGTGGACGAAGATACATGTATTGGATGCAACACATGCGTGGAGGAATGTCCTGGAGACTTCATTGAGGCAAAAGAATCAAATCTCACGGTTGAACTTCCAGAGATCTGTACAGCATGTGGACTCTGTGAGAGAATTTGTCCTGTGGATGCAATAGAACTGGAAGTTGAGTTAGAACCAGCAAAACCAGTAACTGATGAAGGGCTTGTATGGGATGAAGAGAAATGTGGTTTCATAGGGGCCTGTGCCAGGATATGTCCTACTGAAGCTATGAGAGTGGTGACAAAAGAGGGAATAGAGATTCCAGGCGATGAAAAAACAGGCGCAGAACCATCATTTGCAATGTGTACCAGATGCGGTGCTTGTACAACTGTGTGTCCAAGCGGGGCACTGACCCTTTCAGAGATGGACAAAGTGATTGATGGAGAAGTTGTAAAGAGAAATAGAATAGAGTACAATCCTTCAGTGTGTACACAGTGTGGAGATTGTGTTGAGGTATGTCCATACAATATGCTGAAACTCACAGATGATAAGGTACCTCTCAAAGGTTTCTGTATACTCTGTGACCAGTGTATTCCAGCATGTCCAAACGAAGCACTCTTCCTTAAATAAAATCAAAAGTTTTTTTGGTCGATTTCGACCATATTTTATTCTTTTTTTTTAATTGAGTATCTAGATTTTATTACATAGTTTTAGAATTATAGTAATAGACGAAACATTTAATAATAATTAGGGTTATATTATTAGTTATGGCTAACGTGAAAAGGAAGGAAATAGTGGAACATATTGGTTTAGTTGGGGTTAAAAAGGAGATTAAGAAGAGGAA
>VGTM01000067.1 GCA_016874685.1 Methanobacteriota archaeon | reverse complement strand
TCTTCCCGTTTTAAAAGACTTGCCAAGAACCGACTCGTGATAAGTTTTGGTGCAAGGAGGATGCATCCAATCCTGGCGCCTATGATAGAGAGAAACGCTTACATAGGAGGATGTGATGGGGTGTCAGTTATAAAAAGCAGTGCACTTATAGGAGAAGATCCTATGGGTACCATGCCACACTCCCTTATAATCTGCATGGGTTCGACTGTGGAAGCCATCAAAGCTTTCCATGAGGTGATGGAACCAGAGATCAAACGTGTTGCCCTTATTGACACATTCCAGGATGAGAAGTTCGAATGCCTGAATGTAGCCCAGGCCATGGGAAATAAGCTCTACGCCGTCAGATTTGACACCTCTACCTCCAGAAGAGGAAACTTCTATCGCATCCTAGAGGAGGCCCGCTGGGAGCTGGATCTGAGAGGATTTAAAGATCTAAAGTTTTTTGTAAGCGGTGGAATCAAAGAAAAAGACATACCAATCCTCAATCCTCTGGTGGATGCCTATGGAATAGGGACATCTATAAGCAATGCTCCGGTTGTTGACTTCTCAATGGATATAGTGGAGGTAGATAAAGAGCCTATAGCAAAAAGAGGCAAGTGCTCTGGGTCAAAAAGTGTGCTTAGATGTCAAAGCTGCACGAAGGACAGAATAATGCCCTTTACCCAAAAGGAGGAGACCTGCCAATGTGGAGGAAGATACAAAGAACTTTTGTTACCTTTTATAGAAGATGGAGAACTTCTCTGGGATATTCCAGAACCTGAAGATATCAGAAATTATGTGATAGAGCAAGTTGGGAGGATATGGCATCCCTATGAAGAATAAAATAGGCTATGAACATTTCTAATAAAATCCGAAGCCAATTATTTTGTGATCATATTTTTTCAAACAATTATTATTGATAATATGAAAAAAACATTTTGTTACGAAAATTATCCACTATGGATAGTAGGTATTTCCAATCTACTTTCGTTGTCCATCTATGTAATTGGAGCCTATGTTCTCTCAGGATTTGGGATTATAATAGTTCTTCTCTACCTGCTTTACTGTCTTTTTATGGAAATATGGATACTTAAGGGGAGTTGTGTAAATTGTTATTATTATGGAAAGGTCTGCGGCCTAGGTAAAGGCAAATTATGTTCTTTTTTCTTTAAACAAGGCAACCTTGAAAAATTCACTGAAAAGGAAGTTTCCTTTTGGTATATTCTACCAGATTTTATGATATTCATTTTCCCTCTTATCGGTGGAATCATACTTCTCATAAGGGATTTCAACTGGATTATTGTGGGGTTGCTTGTAATTTTATTATTCCTGGCTCTTGGTGGTACCGCGATTATAAGAGGACAATTCCTATGTAAATATTGTAAACAAAGAGATCTTGGATGCCCAGCAGAAAAATTGTTTAATAAATGAACTAAAAATAAGATTTTTTCCAGTTTTTTGTTAAATTATAAACTAGGAGGATAAAGAATGGACTCATGGCAGAAACAACTACCTTTCGACACAATTGCTTGCCTCATATCATCAGGAAATGAAATAATAAAATATTTCATCCTTCATGATCTTTTAGATAAAGAAGTTGAACCTATTGAAACGTTATGGAAACTACCTAGAGTGGAAAAAATTCTAAAAAAACAGGAGAAAAATGGATCCTGGAAATACCCCACCCCTAAAAGTAAGATACGTTCAGCTGAAAATTACAATCAACTGGAAACCTTTAGAATCTTAGGAGAATTGGTGGAGAAATATGGTCTTAATAAGGACCATAAGTCAATTAGAAGAGCTGCCGAATACCTTTTTAAATTTCAAACTGAAGAAGGTGACTTTCGAGGAATCTACGGTAATCAATATGCTACCACTTACTCCCCGGCCATCATGGAGCTTCTAATTAAAGCTGGATATGCAGATGACCCCCATATAGAAGCAGGATTTAGGTGGCTTCTATCAATACGACAAGATGATGGAGGTTGGGCCATTCCAATTCGTACAGTGGGCATGAATTACCGTGATGCATTAGCAAAACCAGATACCATCCAACCAGATAAATCAAAACCTTTCTCACATCTAGTAACTGGAATGGTTTTAAGGGCATTTGCAGCTCATCCCAAATACAGAAAATCAGAGGAAGCCATAAAAGCAGGTGAACTATTAATCAAGCGATTATTTAAAGGCGATAAATATTCAGATAGAAGAACTAAAGAATACTGGGAAAGGGTATCTTATCCCTTTTGGTTTACTGACATTGTATCTACACTGGACTCCCTCTCATTTCTAGGTTTTAGCAGAGATATTGCTCAGATAGATGAAACTCTAAACTGGTTGAAAACCAGACAAACGGAAGAAGGGCTTTTTGAACTGAAAATTGTAAGAGGGCGAGATAAAGATACTAAATACTGGATATGTTTGGCTATTTGTCGAATATTTAAACGCTTCTACGATTAAAAACGATGGGCAAACCTATGGAGGTTCAATGTGGTGATTGTGAGGAATGTGTGGATATATGTCCCGTGTCAGCATTCACAGAGCGGTATTTCCGAAAAGAAGAGCCTCATGAAGCACGATATGATGCTCGAAAGTGTGAGAAATACTTCGAAAATACAGAAAAAACAACAGGAATGGCTGTTTGTGGTTTATGTTTCTATGTGTGTCCACATGGAAGAAAATAAGAATTCATGAAATGGGCATTAAGCTATATAAAAACTACTTATAAACAACTTTCTAAATTTAATCCAATATTCTAGGTTTAAAAAAAAAATTCATTGGATAATGATTTCTTTAAATTATTTTTTGAAAAAAATAGAGAAAAACATGCAAAACACTTTAAATTCCAAATTTCATTGATTATATCCCTTTATAATCCGTTTATGACTCGTTTACACCTATTTATCCATTGAATTTAGTATAGTAGCCGCAAAAACACCTGCACCAAACCCATTATCAATATTGACAACTGCAATCCCTGGAGCACAGGACTGTAACATTGCAAAGAGTGCTGTGAATCCCCCCTCTCCAACACCATATCCAACTGATGTGGGAACCCCAACCACAGGTATATCAACAAGTCCAGCCACAACAGACGGTAGTGCACCTTCCATCCCTGCAACCACAATTAAAACTTTAACATCTTCTTGGAGAATCTTTTTTATATGGGAGAAAAGTCTGTGAATTCCAGCAACACCAACATCATAAGCAGTTAATACCTCACAGCCCGCTTCTTCTGCCACAATTCTGGCTTCCTCCGCAACTGAGATATCTGAAGTTCCTGCAGTGATTATGCCAATTTTACCTCTTTTCTCTACCTCATGATCTTTAACTAGTAAAATTCTTGCTTTCCTATTGTAATCTATTTTGAATCCTTTATCTGCTAATACATGCAAATGCTCTTTTATTGCTTCATATTTTTCCTCACGAAGCCTTGTAACCATAATTCGCCCTTTATCAGCGATTTTTAGAATTATTTTAATAATTTCATCATCATCCTTGCCTTCAGCAAAAATAGCCTCTGGTATTCCTGTTCTAACATCTCTACCAGTGTCAATCTTAGCAAAATCTTCTAATTCAGCTATTTGCATAGTTTTAAGTAATTTTTCTGCTTTTTTAGGTGAAATTTCCCCTTTTATAAGTTTTTGGAGTATTTCTCTCATGGTATCATCAAATTTTATTTGATTGAGTATATAAGGAGTTATATAATGGAGTTATATAATGTATATATTTAAATATGAAAATAATTCTTGAAAATAATTTGGAGAAAAACCAATTTTTTTGGAATATTTGATATATTTGAAATAAATATGAATAAATTTTAATTATTAATATAAAATCATCTAAAATTGAATATAAGTCCATCTAATAGAGAATATTCGAGGTGTAGCATTGAAAAAGGCTAAAATCCTGGTACAGGGAATAGTTCAAGGTGTGGGATTCCGACCCACAGTGTATAGAATTGCCAAAGGTATGGATCTTACAGGTTTCGTTAGAAACATTGGAAACAGTGCTGAAATAGTGGTTGAAGGGGACAGAGACAGGATAAAGTACTTTGCAAAAAATTTAAAGTTAAATAAACCACCAATATCCAAAATAACATCCTTAAAGATAGAATGGACGGAAGCTGAAGATGATAAAGAATTTGATGATTTCCTCATTCTTGAAAGCTCCCCGGATTACTCTGGTGCATCGGTAATTCCTCCAGATGTGGCAACATGCAGCCAATGTCTCCAAGAGGTTCTTGGTAAGGATGATCACAGATATTATTATCCATTCACTGCCTGCACTGATTGTGGCCCCCGTTTTACTGTGATTAAATCCATTCCATACGACCGCGAGCGAACATCCATGGATGATTTCCCCCTTTGTGATGGATGTATGGGAGAATATAAAGATCCACTTGATCGTCGATATCATGCCGAAGCAACTTGCTGTCCTCTCTGCGGTCCCTCTGTATTTCTCTACAAGGATGGCCTTATAGAATCAGAAAATCCCATAAGAGAAACTGTAAAACTCATAGAAGAAGGAAATATAATCGCAGTTAAGGGGATAGGTGGAACGCATCTGGTTAGCAAAACAACAGCAGATGACCCCGTTATAAAATTTAGAGAACGACTTGGAAGATTAACACAACCTTTTGCATGTATGTCTCCTGACATTGCTGCCATTAAAAGCTTTGCAGAAGTTTCAGATATTGAAGAGAAGACCTTAATATCCCGAAGAAGACCAATAGTTGTGCTAAATAAAAATAAAGATTATTATCTCTCATCTGTGGTATCTCCAGGACTACATAACATTGGGATAATGCTCCCCTACTCTGGGCTTCATCATCTTATATTTCAATACTCAAAGGAGCCAGCATATATTATGACTTCAGCCAATATGCCGGGAGAACCTATGCTAATAGAAAATAATGAAATAATAAATAAACTGGATGGTATAGCTGATTATTTCCTTCTACATGACCGTAAAATCATAAATAGGTGCGATGATTCTGTTATACGATTTAGAGGCGGTGATTTAGCCTTTATAAGAAGATCAAGAGGCTACGTACCAGAACCATACGATCTTTCAAACATGTCTAAGAATTTAAACGTGCTCGCACTTGGACCTGAAATCGATGTAACCTTTTCTCTCCTAAAGGAGGGTAAATGCTACGTATCCCAGCACATAGGAGATACAACCAAGTATGATACCTTCAAATATCTCCAGGAAGCCATAAAGTACATGATGGGAATAACTAAAACTGATTCAATTGATGTTATAGCCTGCGACCTTCATCCAATGTTTTTCACAACAAAACTGGCACATGATTTAAGTGAAAAATTTGAATGTCCTGTTTTTAAAGTTCAGCATCATCATGCCCATGCAGCAGCCCTTTCAATTGATTCTGGAATTTTTGAGATAATCTGTATAGGTGCAGATGGTATAGGTTATGGTGAAGATGGATCTATATGGGGTGGAGAAATTCTGCATGTTAAAGATGATAAATATGATAGATTGGGAAGTCTTATGCCTCAATCGATGGTAAGTGGTGATTTAACCACTAAATATCCTATAAGAATGGTTATGGCCATGTTATATGATTATTATGAACCAGAAGAACTCAAAGAACTAATGAAAAAAGAATACATCGATTATTTTAAACATGGCAAAAAAGAAGTTGATCTTATAATGAAACAACTGGATACAGGATTTAACGTAGTTCAAACAACCAGTACAGGCCGTGTTCTGGATGCAATAGCAGCAGCACTTAAAATATGTGGTAAAAGAACTTATGAAGGTGAATGCGCCATGAAGCTGGAGTCTGTGGCTTATCATGAAAAAGAAAGCATTGAAATTCCGTCAGAAATAAAAAAAGAAAATGGAATCTATGTACTTGATACAAACAAAATACTCTTATCTGTTTTGGATATGATAGCTGAAGGTAAAGGAATTGAAGATATTGCTGCATCAGCACAGAAAGCTGTAGCAGTTGGTCTGGGAAAACTAGCAATAAAAGCTGCCCAAAAAACTGGTGTTGATGTAATAGGTGGATCTGGTGGGGTTTTTTATAATGAAGAAATAAGTAAAACCATAAAAAATGTTGTAACAGATAATGGGTATGAATTTATTCAACATAAAAATTCATGTGCTGGTGATGGTTCAGTCTCCCTAGGTCAGGCCGCAGTTGCAGCACTACATTATAAGGACTGAATATCACTTTTAAGTGACTCTAATAAACTTTGTGCATATTTTTTTATTTCATCACATTTTTGTATGAATATTTTAAGATCTTCAATGGCTTCATCCATGTTTCCCAGCTGAATTTTCTTCTCTATCCTGGAAAGTTCAGAAAATTCATTAGTATATTGTCTATGAACTTCTTCACCGATTATATGAGTTTCTATAGTGTCATGGCTTATAAAAATTTGAATTTTTATATCCTGAGATATATCATAATATTTACGTGGCCTTCCCCTTTCTATCTTTCTAAAAGATGATCTTAAAATCCCCAGCTCTTCCATTGCCCTTAAATGCTCTATAATTGCCTTTTGACCAATATCAAGTTCTCTGGATATTTGACTTACAAAACGGGGTTCCTGTGTTAGGAGAGACAGAATTTCCCTTCTTGTCTTACATCCCATGACATCAAGTATTTCCTCTAGTTCCATGCTATACATGCCTCATTTGATTGAAATATTGTTAGTGTTACTGTTTATACAATTTGTTTATACAATTTGACGAAAGGTTTATATAACCTTTTGTAACTATAAGATCATAAGGGATTAAATATTTATAAATATTGTTATTCTCTTTTTATTGAAATTATATGAAAGGTGAACTGATGACCAACAAGAAAGAATTAGATAATCTAAAAAAAGAGCTGGTTGAAAAAGAAAAGTTAATAGAAGAGAAAAACAGAGAAATAGAAGAAATAACAGATAAAATAAGAGAAAAAGATCAAAAAATTGAGGATTATTTCTCACAATTACAACGAATGCAAGCAGATTTTGAAAATTATAAAAAGAGATCTGAAAAAGAAATCACAGAATTTATCCGCCGCGCCAATGAAGAATTGATTCTCAAAATAATTGAAGTTTATGAGGACTTCCAAAGAGCTCTAAAAGCTGGAAAATCCAGCGAAGATCTATTAAATGGTATAGAAATAATACATAATAAGTTAAAGGACCTGTTGGAGAAAGAAGGTCTCATAGAAATCCCAGCAAAAGGAGAAAAATTCGATGCATTCAAACATGAAGCATTAATGACTGAAAATCACAAAGATTACGACGACGGAGAAATCATTGAAGAACTTGCAAAGGGATATACCCTGAATTCGAAAGTAATCAAATATTCAAAGGTTAAAGTTTGTAAAAAAGAATAAATGTGTAAAAAAAAATAAATGAGGTGTTATTATGGCAAAAAAAGAGAAAATTATAGGTATAGATCTTGGTACCAGTAACTCTGCTGCAGCAGTACTTGTTGGTGGAAAACCCACAATCATTCCAAGCGCAGAGGGTGCTACCCAATATGGAAAAGCTTTTCCAAGTTATGTTGCGTTCACAAAAGATGGACAAAGATTAGTTGGAGAACCTGCAAGAAGACAGGCAGTAACAAACCCTGAACATACCATAACAGCCATCAAAAGAAAGATGGGAACCCAATATAAGGTTGATATACTTGGAAAACAGTACACTCCCCAGGAAATCTCAGCATTCATCCTGCAGAAAATAAAAAAGGATGCAGAGGCTTTCCTTGGAGAAGAAGTAAAAAAGGCAGTTATTACTGTACCTGCATACTTCGATGATAACCAGAGGACTGCAACAAAAGATGCAGGAACAATAGCTGGACTTGAAGTGGTTAGACTCGTAAACGAGCCTACAGCAGCAAGTTTTGCCTACGGTCTGGATAAATCAGAAGACGAAGATCTTGAAATTATGGTATTCGACTTCGGAGGTGGAACATTGGATGTAACCCTAATGGAATTTGGAGGAGGGGTCTTTGAAGTCAAATCCACTAGTGGAGATACCAGACTGGGTGGAACTGACATGGATGAAGCTATTATGAACCATCTGGCTGCAGATTTTAAGAGGGATACTGGAGTAGATCTCATGGACGATGATCAAGCAGTCCAGCGACTCAGAGAGGCTTCTGAGAAGGCAAAGATAGAACTTTCAACCACCCTAACAACGGATATAAACCAACCATTTATATCAGCAACGCAGGAAGGACCAAAACACCTTACAACAACACTAACAAGGGCTAAACTAGAAGAATTAGTAGATCCGATCATTAAAAAATGTTCGGGACCTATGGAACAAGCTTTAAAAGATGCTAAATTAAATAAAACCGAAATTGATAAGATCATACTGGTAGGTGGTCCCACAAGGATGCCAGTCGTTCAGAAATTCGTGGAAGATTTTGTTGGAAAAACAGTTGAACGAGGAATTGACCCAATGGAATGTGTAGCTGTTGGTGCAGCCATTCAGGGCGGTATTTTAGCAGGAGAGATCAAAGATTTAGTATTACTGGATGTTACACCACTATCCCTTGGAATAGAAACTTTAGGCAGTGTATTTACTAAATTAATTGACAGAAACACTACAATTCCAACCAAAAAGAGTCAAATCTTTTCTACTGCAGCTGATAATCAGACCTCTGTGGATATTCATGTTTTGCAGGGAGAACGTCCCATGGCTCTGGATAACACCACACTTGGTAGATTCCAGTTGGTAGGTATACCTCCTGCACCCCGGGGAATACCACAAATAGAGGTAACCTTTGATATAGATGCCAATGGAATAATGAACGTTTCTGCAAAGGATATGGGGACCGGTAAAGAACAGGCAATTACAATAACCGCTCCACATAAACTATCAGATGACGAAATTGATCAGAAAATTAAAGATGCAGAAATGCATGCTGAAGAAGATAAAAAACGGCAGGAAGAGATAGAAATAAGAAATAACGCCGATTCAATGATTTACACTTCAGAGAAGACTCTTGAAGAGCTTGGAGACAAAGTAGCTAAGGACCAGCGCGAAAGAATTGAAAACCTGATAAAAGAACTAAGGGAATTAATAGGTGGTGACGATCTAACCGCAATCAAGAGCAAAACTGAAGAACTTACCAAAGCTGTGCAGGAAGTAGGTGCAGCCATTTATCAGCAAGCTCAACAAGCACAGGCACAACAGCAATCACAGGAAAATGCACAGGGTAGTGAAGAGAATCCTAAGCAGGATGATGACGACACAATCGATGCAGACTATGAAGTGAAAAAATAGATTGATAATTAAACACCTGCATAATATAGAAGGTAAGGATCAGTTCCTTACCTTATATTAATTAAATTGTTAATATTTTAAATGACTTTTTAATTTAGAATAGAGAAATATTAATTAAATTATTGATCAATTGATTATATAAAAAAATGTTGATATAAAAAAATTGATTTAAAACTAAAATTGAAAAATTAATTTTTATAATATTAGATCAAATAAAAAGAATTTAAAATAATATTTAAAAATATTTAAAAGAAAAATTTTAAATTGAGGTAAGGATTAGCATGGCAGAAAAGCGTGATTACTACGATGTTCTCGCAGTGGACCGAGGAGCAACAAAAAAGGATATTAAAAAGGCTTACCGTAAATTAGCAATGAAATATCATCCAGATGTAAGTGAAGACCCTGAATCGACAGAAAAATTCAAGGAAATAAGTGAAGCTTATGCCGTGCTCTCAGATGAAGAGAAAAAACAGACTTACGACCAGTTTGGCCATGCTGGTATGAGTGGATTCTCACAGGAGGACATATTCAGCAATATAAACTTCGAAGACATCTTCCGTGGCTTCGGAGGAGGAGGGGGTGGATTTGAAACAATATTCGACCTCTTTGGATTTGGAGGAGGAAGAAGACATGGGCCACGCAAGGGAGATGACGTGGGCTACAACATGGAGATCACCTTAGAAGAAGCTGCAACCGGGATAGAAAGAGACATTGAAGTGCCCCACAGAAAGGTATGTCCCCGTTGTAATGGTTCTAAGGCCGAGCCAGGGACAGATAGCAAAACCTGCGATCAATGTGGAGGTTCGGGGCAGGTAAGACATGTAAGCAACACCCCATTAGGCCAATTTGCCACTATAAGACCATGTAATACATGTAAAGGTGAAGGAACCATAATAGAAACTCCTTGTAATAACTGCCATGCTAGAGGAATTGTTAGACATGCCAGCACTATACATGTTAAGATACCACGAGGAGTTGAGGACGGCAGTCGTCTGCGTGTTCCAGGTGAAGGAGATGTTGGAAAGAGAGGAGGACCACCTGGTGACCTCTATGTAATTATAAATGTTAAGAAACACAAGCTCTTTGAAAGAGAAGGTGCTAACTTATTTTATGAGAAGCCTATAAGCTTTGTACAGGCGGCTCTAGGCGGCACAGTTGAAGTTCCAACTCTTGAAGGTGCTGCAGAGCTTAAAATTCCCAGCGGTACTCAGAGTGGTGCTACATTCCGTTTAAACGGTCAGGGTATGCCCCATCTTCGCTGGAATGGTAAAGGAAATCTCTACGTTGTGGTCAAGGTAGTGGTACCCAAAAAACTGAAACCAAAACAAAAAGAACTTCTTCGAGAATTTGCAGATATAAGCGGGGATGAAATATACAGAGAAGAGAAAAGATTCTTTGATAAAGTAAAGGATGTAATTGGACATTGACATAATACTTTGTTCATTGACTAAACAAGTTATTATAAACCAAAAAACTGGAAAAAGAAAAATAAAAAATATTAACAAATTGAAGCTTTTTTGGATTTGGGCGTGATATTTTCCATGTTTTATTTCAAATCTACTGATTTTAAAGTCTTTTTTTTAAAAAATCAGAAATAATAATGAAATATAATAACATGTAAGTAGTTAAAGAGCTTATAGCTATAGGTGCTACAGCTCTTTCTAATTCGCTTAAGGTTTATGAAGATTTTCGAAAAAAAATTAAAAATTTTTTCCAATTTTTCAATTTTAGGTATTATAAAATTCTATTTTAATTTTTATATTTTAAAACCGAAAGCTGATTGTTTTAGGAAGTAAATGTCTTTTTAAGTAATAAAAATCAAAAAAAATATATATCACAATTAATATAAATTGCACAAACTTTTGGAATATACATATCTTTGTTTTAAAAATGTATTTTGGAGGGTGATTAATGGATGAAAATTTGAGTGGTGGTTGGACAGTAGTA
>VGTM01000066.1 GCA_016874685.1 Methanobacteriota archaeon | reverse complement strand
AGAGACAGGTGCGAGTCAATTTGAAATTTTAGCCAGTGTTGAAGCCTCAGCATTCTTGGAAACCAACCTTAAAAGCCTTAAAAGGTTAATGTTTCAAGAATAAAGATTGAATATTCACATAAAAGCTGTAATCTAAGAATCCGAGAAAGATATATCATCACTCCTATTGAGGAATAATGAGTTTAAATTATGTATTTTTAGAATTTATGAATTTAAATCAAAATATCAATCCCAGCCCCACATTTAGTACATTTCTTACTTTTTTTAATTTTATCATCCAATATCTGGAAACCATTCCTATCTATAAGAAGTTCACCACATTCGGGACAGTAGGTATTCTCACCATCGGCTGTTGGAACATTCCCAATATAAACATACTTCATTCCAGCTTCTTTTGCTATTTTCTGGGCCATCTGGAGGGTTTTAACAGGTGTGGGTTCGAGATGATTCAGTTTATAGTATGGGAAGAATCTTGTAAAATGCAGGGGGACCTCAACTCCAACTTCATCCACCATAAACTTTACAAGATCACTTATTAGCTCTTCAGAGTCATTATAGCCAGGTATTATGAGATTTGTTATTTCAATGTGGATCTTATTTTCATACATCCGTTTTATGGTATCTAAAACTGGCTGCAGCCTTGCACTGCACAGTTCCTTGTAAAATTTATCAGACATTCCTTTCAGGTCGATATTAGCTGCGTCCAGGTATGGTTCCATTAATTCGAAGGAGTCTTCAGTCATGTAACCATTAGTTACATAAACCGTCTTTATATCCTCTTTTTTTGCAAGTTTTGCAGTGTCATAGGTATATTCGAGCCATATTGTTGGTTCATTGTATGTCCATGCAATTGATTTACATCCATACTCTTTAGTGAGTCTTATAGCCTCTTCTGGAAGGATTTCTCGGGTTGAAGCTTCTTCCAGGGTAGTTTGGGATATTGTCCAGTTCTGGCAGTGTTTACATCTGAAGTTACAGCCTACTGTTCCCAGGGAAAACACTGTTGAGCCGGGATAAAAATGAAAAAGAGGCTTTTTTTCTATTGGATCTACTGCAACTGATGATGTTGCGGCATAAATTAGCGTGTAAAGCTTTCCATCCATGTTTTCCCGTGTTTGACAGAATCCTCGCTTTTTTGGCGCTATAATGCAAGTTCTGGCACATACATGGCAGTTTACATTGCCATTCAGTTTGTCATAAAGTAGGGCTTCCTTTTTCATGGTAACCACCCAGGTGCTCATAGCCTCTAGGTGTCAGTATATTTGTGGTTCCATCCTTATTTACTATTTCAATTTTACCAGATGATGTAACTTGACCTATTTCATAAAGTGTAAATTTTTTCTTAATATATTGAAATTGATCCTTTTTAATGGTTAAAAGAAGTTCAAAGTCTTCTCCATAATAAAGTGCCAGTTCTAGTGGATTTTTTTTCGTTTTTTTTGCAATTTCCAAGACTTCTTCTGGTATTGGAAGCATTTCCTCGTTTATGGTTGTCCCAATACCTTCTTTACTTGCATTAATTAGTTCTCCAATTTCACTTACCAATCCGTCGGTTATATCAGTTGCAGATGTTACAGAACCGGTTTTTGCAAGTAAAACACCTTCTTTTAATTTTGCTTCAGGTTCTAATGCATGAATTAAAACACGATCTTTAAAGGTTGGATCTAGATCTTTAATTTTTAATTGATCAGCGAATAAAACCTGAAAACCCGCCGCAGCAAGTCCCAAAGGACCAGTAACAGCCACAATATCTCCAATTTGAGCTCCACTTTTCATTAAAACATGTTCCTTTTCAACAATTCCTATACAAGTTCCAGAAAAAGTAAGTTCTGGGGATTCATTGGTATCTCCACCTATAAATGGCATATCATAGTGTAAACAGGCTTCTAAAATACCATCTATTATTTGATCGAAATCATCTATAGACATATCTCGATTTAGTCCCATGGAAACTATAATTCCAAGTGGTTTCGCACCCATTGCAGCCAGATCACTTACATTCACGGTCACGATTTTTTTTCCTATCTGCTTTTTGGTCATCTCCTCTGGAAAATGGGCAGATTTTATTAACATGTCTGATGTTACAACCAGATACTTATCTCCAAAATCAATGAGTGCCGCATCTTCGTTTAAACTTTCTAAAGAATGCTTATCTAAAAAAAAAGAATTAAATTGGGATTTTGTCTTTTTTAAAATCCTCTTAATAAGTTCTTTTTCCCCAAAATCAGAAATTTTAGAGGGCATTATTGACCCTATCTCTTATTATATCAACTAAACGCATATCTGCGCCAATAGGCTCTGTGTATATGATTTCACCATCATATTCGATTTCTTCATGTTCTTCTTCATGATGGCTGTGCGAATGTTCATGGTTATCCTCAATTCCCAGAATATGGGGGATATCGTGCTTTGTGTGAACTCCGTGTGCAAGAAACACAGGTGTTACCACGATTTTTTTTACCCCTGCTTTTGCTAACTTGTTTATAGCGGTGGGTATGGATGGTTTGGATATGTTCATGAAACCAATCTCTACCAAGTAATGTTCTTTTTCTTTAAACATTTGGGAAAGTTCTCTGATTACATCTTCACCATAAGGTAGTCTGCTTCCATGTCCAACCAGTAAAACACCGATATTATTTTTTGATCCTGAATTTGAATCCATATGATATCACTCCATCGTCACCTTCTTCTCTTATTTTTCGAAATACCATTTCTACTTCGTCCCCAATTTTTACATCTTCTGGATTACAATCCACTATTTGAGTTGTTATTTTCGCACCATCATCTAGTTCTACGATTGCAACTACATAAGGGGCTATAGTTTTAAATTCATCAGTAGGGGTGTTTATAATAGAATAGGTATAAATCTTTCCTTCACCACGTAACTTGATGTCCTCAAGTTGACCCTTTCTTCTACATTCAGGGCAAATGATTCTCTTGGGAAAGAAAACTTTTCCACATTCTAAACATTTTGATCCTATAAGATTATATCGTTGCGGGATATGACGCCATCCTCTTACCGTATCCTTCACTTTAAACCTCCAATTAAATTATAATCAAAGATACTAATTTGATGCTCAACCTAAAAAAAGTTTGCAAGGTAATATCTTTTATGGCACATATATATGGAGTTGTTGTAATTATTCATTCAAATTTTTGAAATATATGGTCTTTGTCAATATTAATATTAAATTATCATTAATCTGATTTTTGGATTATAGAATTGATAAACTTTAATAATTACTTAACTATTTTGTTTTCAACCATCATTTTTCATATATTATTTAACAAAAAGTATTAATACACTCATACTAACTAATATATATATCATACTATTTTATATTTAATAATATAAAAAAGTAATAAAAAGTATTTGAAAATTAAAGGTCTTTTAAAATTCTAATGGATTTTATCCACTCATAAATCATTTAAACATTAAGAAATCTTGGAGAAGATTAAATGGATAATAAAGGCTATGCTATGAGCGCTTTATCCTTTCTTCTTATTATCCCTGCTGTTTTGTTGGTAACAGTTTTTGTAGACATGAGCCACATTGGTGGAGAATCTGAAGGACTGGTTTTAAAATCAGATGCAGTATTTTGCACGGCAATGGATATAGAAAACCAAATACCAGTCATGGGGAAAGAAGTCTTAAGAGAAACAGCTGATGGAATAGTTGAAAGTGGAGATGCAATTATAGATAGTAGAAAAACTGTTAAAAACGTTTTACAAGCAAAAATGTGTCAGATGTCTGAATTATATCAAAATAAGATGGGATTAGAAGTTAATTGTAGAATTTTATCTCTGGATTCATCATCAGACCCTTTTTATGTAGAAATAAAATCTACAGTATATGTAAGAAAAGATAATATCGTTCATAATGAAACCATCAGTCAAAATATATCTATTGAGCGATTAAAGGATCCTTTGCCTTTTATAAAATGTAAAAATTATGGAGGGGTTAATATGACAGATACAAGGATTTTATATGGTTCAAGTCTGGTGGCTTATCTAAATGCAAAGAATGTGTCAAATGCCTTTGTTTATGAAAATGCAAGCTCCCCGCTTTTTATAAAAAAATGTCCTTATGATCCCTATATTAGCCATGGAACTCTTTTAACACTTAAAAACTGTATAGATAATGGTTATTTTCATGAAAGCAATGACGGGGCATGTTTTCTTTGTAGATTGGAGGGTAAAGCTGTCTGTCCACATTATGGATTGGAAACATTTGTGATACCCTCTCCAACTCTAAATTCAAGTTTAATATCAGCACCCTGTTCCAGTGATCATGTGATATTTAACGACAGTTCATATCCGGGAATGGAAATTCAATACAATTTAGAGGCCGGTAACTACTATAAACTGTTTTTAGATAATGGTCATAGATCAAAATATGGGTTACCTTATTATTGAAGTGATGGAATGAGAAGAAAGGAATTTGTGGATGATGAAATTGCACTGGCATTTTCTACTGATGCAATGCTGGCAATCGTCATAATAACCGTAATATTAGGCATCTCAGCAGATGCAATGGATATTGCAAGCTACAGATTGCAGGATTATTCATCAAGATTTTCTCTTGAAAGGATAACAACAGATGCAGCTGATATTTTGATAAAAACCCCCGGGTCTCCTGAGGACTGGGATCAGTGTTATTTCTGTTCTTACATGACACCAGGGCTGGCAAAAATAAATCCTACAACAGGCACAACCATACCAAACACAATTTCATTCGAAAAGGTTACAATGTTAAAAAACAGATATTCTGAACTTGTATGTGGAAGAATAATTCCAAGCGGTGCAAATTCCAGCATGATAATTTATCCTATAAATTCCACATTAAATCCTATAATAATTCGAGACGACGTCATGAAATCTGATGTTTCAGAAATTGCAGTTTCGAATAGGACAGTTTTATGTGATTTCATGTTTACAACAGTTGTAATTGCTATGAACACCCATGGCAATCCTTCAAATCCTACAGAGAATGGCTCTCAAGGGGAGGTATGTCCCCACATAAATTTCACAGGAAATCTGAAACACCAACAACCAGATATCAATGGAGGTGGAAAACCTGGATGGGTTTGTCACCATTTTAAAATTACACAAGAAAACCTAAATTCAACCGATTTTTACGTAATAACAGATCCAAGTCCCCTGAAAGATAGTTCGGCCAGATGGATAATAGATAGGACTGAAAACATAACAGACGATAAACAGAGATTTAGTTCAACACCGGTTATTGTAAATGACAAATTATCACAGGTTTTAGGTGCTGATAACCAAGCAATCCTCTGGTTTCATGTGTTTACTTCTGGAAATCCACAGAAATTGTATGATGCATATATTGTGGGTGTTCCAAAGGGATCACTTATAGAGCAGGTTCGACTTGAATATTTGAATCCACAGCCATGTTTTTTTGTTTTGAAGGTTTGTTTTTAGTTAAAACACATATAAATAGTTTTTAAAAAGATTTTACTAATCCATACTCTACAATAACCCTATGAAAAACTAAAAGATTTATTTCCAATTGTCAAATTGCCTTTTTTTTGATTTATTAGATAGTATTTCATCATTATTATAAAAATAATTAGATATGAAAATAAATAGAGATTTAAATGTTTATTAAAGCTATTTAGAATTTTAAAAATTACATATAGAAATAATAATATTTGAGTATATTCTGAGATTAATATTTATTTATAGTGAATTACCAAATGTTTTACACTTTCTGTTCAAGTAACTCTGTGAAAAATGTTTTTTTAACATGTTTAAGAGTTCTGCTAGGATTTGTTTATTATATAAGTTTAAAAAGTTACGTTCTTAACACTATAATTTACTCCTTTTTTAAAATTTTAATCCCTGCCCCGGCAATTCCGCCTATTGTACTCATGAAACCATACAATATATAATTAATTATTAGTAAAATGACTGCGTAAAATGAAAATGAAGGACTATCTCCATATATTTGAAATTGAATTAGATATAAAATCAGTATTATTGTAAATCCAATTGTACCAAGTTTTATACCGTTAATAGCACCGTTCTTTAAGCTTCCATCATTTAGATATCCTACAGCGATTCCAGCAATAAAAAAACCAATAAAATCTCCAATCATCCCTAAACCAAATACATAAAAAATCATTATTATGATAAGTCCTATAATTACAGTTTTTAAATTAATCACATATTTTCTCCTAACTTTTATGATTATATTACTGTTTTTACTGTTTATATTTAATACTTATCTGATGAAATTTATATTGAATGCTATTCCATTAATTGTTAAAAATGTCCTCAAATTTACAAATCATGTGAGATTGAATCTTCTTATTGAACTGATGCTGTAATTAACAGACCTATGCTTAAACTTATCACAACTATAACGGTGGTAATGGCTATGATATTAAAAAATCTGGTGTTTACATATTTACCCATGATATTTTTATCGTTTATAATCAGTAACATCAATATCAACACAAATGGCAGGAGCATACCGTTTACCACTTGGGAAAGATACAGGATTGAAAGCAGAGGAACACTAGGTATCATGATTATGAATACAGCAAGTATGATGAGTCCCAAATATAATCCATGAAACATAGGTGCTTCTTTAAAACTTTTTGAAACACCTGCCTCAAAGCCCAAGCTTTCACAAACGTAATAAGCTGTGGATAGTGGTAATATACTTGCTGCAAATAGTGAAGCATTTAAAAATCCAAATGCAAATAGAATACTTGCATATTGTCCGGCAAGAGGGGCTAATGCTCTTGAAACGTCTGCCACATTATTTACTTGGATTCCGTTGGTATAGATGGTAGCTGCGCAGGCTAAAACGATAAAAAAGGCCACGATGTTTACCACTATCGCTCCAAAGACGGCGTCTATCTTGGAATACTTCAGATTCTTTAAACTGATACCTTTCTCCACAACTGAGGATTGAATATAAAACATCATCCATGGGGCGATGGTGGTTCCAACAACACCTATGACCATGGTAATATAAATTGGATCCAGGCTTATCTGCGGTATTAAGACGCTTTTTGCTGCAATTCCCCAATCCGGTTGGGCCAGGTATCCTGCTACAATATATGATAGATAGAGGGATGATGCTAACAAAAAGACCTTTTCCACACTCTTATAGTTGCCTTTGATCACCAGGAGCCAGACAAAGAAGGCAGCTATTGGTAAGGCTATGAAACGAGGTACATTAAATATCCCGGCGCTTACAGCTATACCTGAGAATTCAGCTAGCACGTTTCCAAAGTTGGCCAGTAGCAGGGCGATCATCATTAAGAATGTTAATTTTATTCCCACTTTTTCCCGTATAAGATCTGCTAGTCCTTTCCCTGATACTATGCCCATTCGTACACCCATTTCCTGAATAACAGCTAAAGCTATGATCATGGGAATGAAGGTCCATAGAAGGTTGTATCCGAACTGCGAACCTGCCAGTGAATATGTGGTGATGCCTCCAGCATCGTTGTCTACATTTGCAGTAATTATTCCAGGTCCCATTACAGAAAGAAATATGATGAAACTGGTGATAGCCGGACTTTGAAAGATCCTTCTAAAAATTCGAAAATCCATTGTGTAGCCTCCTTACTGTCCAAACATTCTTGGGACCCGTTTTTTCCAGGCTGTGGGCAATACAATGTCTATGGCATCATCTACAGTAACTACACCTCTAAGATTGTCATTATCTTTGACAACTGGTATTGCAATCAAGTTATACTTGGCAATTTTTTTTGCTACTTCATACTGATCTTCCATTACATCTACAGTGATCAAATCTTTATGCATGAACTCCTTGAGCTTTTGTGTAGGTTCAGCCAGCAATAATTCCCTTAAAGACGCGACTCCAACTAGTTCACCGTTTTTTGATTTTGCATAAATATAATAAATGCTCTCAACTTCCCGGGCCATACTTCTAAGTGCATCCAGGATTTCTCCTACAGTAAAATCCTCATTCACAGCTGCAAACTCTGTTGTCATAACTCCACCAGCAGTGTCCTCAGGATATTCAAGGAGTTTCTTTACATCTTTTGATTCTTCAGGATCCATCATTTCAAGCAACTGTTGGGCTCGATCATCAGGTAGATCTCCTATTAAATCTGCTGCATCGTCGGGTGACATCTCATCTAATATGTCTGCAGCTCTTTTGCTATCCATTTCCTCAAAAAGAGACACCTGTCTTTCAGGTGAAATTTCTTCAAGAGCATCAGCTGCAACGTCATCATCAAGTGAATTTAAGATGCTTATTGAATCGTTAATATTTATCTGATCTACAATTTCTGCTATATCGGCAGGGTGGAGTTTTTTTAATTTGAATTCTGGCACTTTTAATTTTAATCTTGATAGATCACTTTCTAACATGTCAACATCTGTCCAAGAGATGAAATCTTCTTGAAGCTTTATACCAAGACTATTTGCAATTTTCTCAAGTCCTAGCCTTCTTAATATGCCACGAATGCTTATATCAACCCCTATAAGATGAAATTGTCCATTTGTGGCTGATAACTGTAAGTCGTTTATTCTTCGTATTTTTTTTCCTTCTACATCAACTACTTGCTTGTCCAAAACATCTTCTGCAAGTTTTATATCGATTTTGCCCCTTTGGTATTCTTCAATATCCTCTAGGAAAACTTTGAGTTTTATCTCCTTTTTTAGTTCTTCTACCTGACTCCATGGAACGTTTATATCTCGTTTATCGGATGTACGTATGCTTATAGCCTCAACTGTCGGGTATGGTTTATTTCCTGATATTATAAAATCTGTTAGTTTTCCAATTTTCCTACCCTTTGGGTCAACCACAACCTTCTTCATGATTTCACTTAGAAATTGCATAAATTACATCCTCCTTGAATTACGGGGTTACTTCGGTCGGAATCAGTGGAATCATTTCTTCTTTAACACGCTCCATCACAATCATTTCAGTCAGATCTTCAATACCATCAATCGAACGGATTTTAGTGTTTATCAGCTGATTTAGCTCTTCAAGGCCATGGACCCATACTTTAATTAGAATATCGTATTCTCCAGAAACACTGTATACTTCTGATACTTCTTCAAGTTTTGATAACTGCTCTTTTACAAATTCATGTTTTTCAGACTCTGTTTGAATTATGATCATGGCAGTTATTTCGAGGCCAAGTTTATTCCAGTCAAGTATCAGTGTATATTTTTTTATTACGTCTTTTTCTAATTTTTTTAGTCTATTTGAAATTGTTGCATCTGGAATATCGATTTCCTTTGACATTTGAGATATTGTAATCCTTGCATTTTTGAGTAAAGATCGGAGTATAGCCAGATCTACATCATCCATTTTTGATTCAACACCTTTTTTTCTGATGAACAAAGGATCTATTTATACCTCTATATAAACATTTTGGTAAATTACCCATATTTTGGGTCGAATTGGGTATATTCACAAAACTTGTTGAAGTTGTTGGTATTTCTCCCAAAATGAGAATCATAAGTTGTTATTAGGATGTTATGAATAAAATAATTCGTTTTTGTAGATCTATACAAATAAAAAATGGGTTATATAATTTTTCTATTATTTTATACTGCAATTAGTGTTTTTAATTTAAATTAAAGATTTTAATAAATAAAAAGAAAATACATGAAATAAATTTTAAAAAGATATAAGAAGACATTATATGTACATAACAAAAAAATAAAGTTGTAAGATGTAAAAAATTAGCGTTTTAACTGAGATTTACAAAAATCCGGTAATAACAACCACTTCTTCAAAGAAATATTTCTCCTTTGCAGTTACAGCAGCATCAAATCCAAGACTATCCAATTTTTCTAGAGTTTTTTCAACTTCAGATAGGGAAGACTGCACTAACTGAACTTTACCATCCTCTTTTATGTGGTCCAGTAATTTCTCTAAAAATTGGTCTATAATGGCTCTTCCATCAGCCCCTCCATCCCATGCAGAGTTTAATTCATCTTCCATCTGTTCATCTTCAGTAATTGGAAGGTATGGAGTGTTAAAAATAATTAGATCAAATTTTTCACCTTCCACAGGTTCAAATAGATTTCCTTTCCTTACTTCGATGTTGAATGCCCGATTAGTTACTATATTTTTTATGGCGCAGTCTATTGCATATTGGTTTATATCAGTCGCAATGACCTTCCGAGCGGTTCTGGAAGCTATTATGGAAATTATACCAATTCCAGTGCCTATTTCAAGCACTTCATCTGATCTTTTGACTGAAAGGTTCTCTAGGAGGAGAAATGTATCTTCAGCAGGTTCATAAACCTTTGGATTTGTGTAGAGGGGCATTCCTTTGTATTCTAACATTTTAATCATTTTTTTAATCTATTCTAAATATGTAAATTTTATTATTTTATAAAAGTTATTATACATAATTTTTTAATAGCAATTTAATGACTTGTTCATCAAAATATTTTATAAAGTTTAAAGTATCAAAAGAAATCTTTAAAAACGTCAAAATATTTATAGAATATTTAGAATAATCCTGTTTTTGCATTTGCAAAATTTTAGAGGTTAAGTATTTTTTAAGAAATGTAACAGTCTTTAATAAAATTTACAAGTTCAACGGCGAATTTTCAAATGATATAACTTTTCTTTTTCAGGATCTTTTTCAATTTCCACCATATTTCCAGGTTTTAATCCATCCCAATGAATGAAGTAATGTTCATGTGGTCGGTCGGGACCTCTGCAGATACAGGGATAGGCATCTAGTTTTACTTTTTTTCTTTCATCATCTCCTGCTAGTTCAAAATTGCTTCCTACTGGAGGAAATAATGAAAGTTTGTTCTTTATAATTATTATAAAATTTTTACGTGCCTCATTTAGAGATATTTTTCTTGAATAGATATTATTTGCTTTCATAGCCTTTCACTCCTAAAATTTTACCTTCGAATCCTTCAAAAACCAGGGAGGCGATCAAGTACTGTAGCAAGACCAGAAAGATGGAAATTCATTACCACCGCACTCTTGATTTCCTCTCTGGTTGTACCTTCCTCCTTTGCCATTAAAAATGCATTTTCATGCTTTTAAATAAATTCTGTAATTTTTTTATTATAAACTACTTTTAATTTTTATTATTATTTATTTTCCATTATAGATTTTAATTTATTGGAAATCAGAATGATTTCTTCTACTTCCAATTCTACAACTCTTTTTTCCATTTTATCCATTATAACTTGATCTAAATTCGAAATTATATCTTTTGCAGAAGTTTTAT
>VGTM01000065.1 GCA_016874685.1 Methanobacteriota archaeon | reverse complement strand
CATGCTCTCGAATTTCTTTTACTTCACTTAAACTGCGTATCTTATCTCTTAACTTGGGAACATCCTGCGGATGGTTTAGATAAGCCTTTATGATCTCTATTTTTTTGCCAAGATCCTTTTTTGTAAGTTTTTCAACGTTTTTTATGTCCATTTCATCCAGTTGCTGGATACAAAGATGCATATCATTGGGAATAACATAAATGTAGGGTTTAAAATTTTTATCAAGGGCGATTATGGATTCTGCACTGGAATTTCCACATTCCCTGCCAAATAATCGCACCACAGGCTTATTATTTTCAGTTACATAATCAATGTCTAGAAGTACAAATTTTTTAGTTTCCATATAAATTTTATTTTGTATTATGAATTTTATATAAGTTGTCAAATAATAAGGCCACAACATAATCCACATAAATTTCAAATAAAAATAGGATTAAAAAGTTCGGATAAGATAATACAGCCAAAGAGGTTATATTGGGAATGATATTTGAAAAAATGGATCTAGAAAGACATGATCCCTATAAAGTAGCTGAATTGATATATGCGGCCGATGTGGATACTTTCAATTTTTTCTTTAAAAATAAAGCAAGTGCAGTTGAGAAAATTGAGAAACTGGTAGAGAGCGGTAACAATTCTCTGGGTCATGAAAAGATTTACGTGGTGAGTAATGAAGGTGGTAATCATATTTTAGGTATATTGATATCTTGTGAGGGAGGTAGAGTAAATAGATGGCAGGAATTAAAGCTAATTTTCAAGATTTTTAATATTCAGGATACCTTTAAACTTATTCTATTGGATCTTATAGATGGACTGTTTTTATCGGATTTAGGCCCTGATGATTACTATCTAGTGGTTATAGCGGTGGATGAAGATTTCAGGGGGAGGGGAATTGGCACTTTAATCCTGAATAATGGATTAGAACTTGCCAAGGAGAAAGGATTTAAGAGAGTGGTTTTGGACGTTGATTTGGATAATGAGGGGGCCAAGAAGTTGTATGAAAGGTTTGGTTTTAGAGTTTTTGGTGAAAAGAGTTATCCCTGGATTAGAGGTAGAGTTGGAGCTTTTAATATGGAATATTTGGTTAGAAGTTGAATTTTTTAAATTTATTTTAAATTTAGTGAATAAATATTTCATAAATTGGGACAAATCCGAAATAAATTTAAAATTATTATACTGGCATGAATTCAAAAAATAGAAATTTTTAGATAATATATTACACAAAAATATATTTGTAAATGAAATAATCCCCTTCCACTTCAATGAACAATTTCAAAGACTTTTTGACAGAATTGGGGGTAAAAATATGGTAAAAATTGGATATAAGCTCACAAGCGAATTGCATGGTCCTCTGGATCTGGTGCGCTATGCTAAACATGCTGAAGAGGCGGGTTTTGATTTTGCTGCCATCTCTGACCACTACCATCCCTGGATCGATAAACAAGGTCAAAGTCCTTTTGTTTGGTGCACTATAGGGGGCATATCTCAGGTAACAGAAAAATTAATCATAGCTACAGGTGTAACATGCCCCACAATAAGAATACATCCAGCTATTATAGCTCAAGCTGCTGCCACAGCAGCCACTATGCTGCCCGGTAGATTTATTTTGGGTGTAGGTTCTGGGGAGAATTTAAATGAACATATTTTAGGCGATGTTTGGCCTTCAGCCCCGGTTAGGATTGACATGCTGGAAGAGGCTGTTGATGTCATCAGGACCCTGTGGAAAGGTGGCATGCAGGACTATGAGGGCTGCTATTATAGGGTTGTTAATGCTCGAATTCACACTTTACCAGAGGAATTACCACCTATATTCGTTGCTGCTTCTGGGGTGATAGCAGCTGAAACAGCAGGTAGAATAGGGGACGGATTAATAACTACGGGTGGAAAAAGAAAAAAAGAGTTAGTAGATATATTTAAATCATCTGGTGGTGAGGGTAAACCCTGTTTATCTGAGGTTTCACTTTGCTGGGCAGAAAGTGATGAAGAAGCTATAAACACTGTTTATGAATACTGGCCTTTAATTGTGATTAAAGGCGGGTTAAGCTGGGAAATTCCAACACAAACACATTTCCAACAGCTCGCTCAAATTGTGGAAAGAGAAGATATAGCCAAAAGTACGTTGTGCAGTTCTGATCCTCAAAAACATATAGATAAAATCAAAGAAAGCATTGATGCAGGTTTCGATCATGTCTGTGTCCACCAGATAGGCCCAAATCAGGATGAGTTCATAGAATTCTTCAAAGAAGAAGTACTGCCTGAGTGTCAAAGTGATTGAGTTGGGGTTTGGGGCGTTTTACATTTATAAATGGTTTATAAAATCTCTTAAAAATCCTATAAATTGTCAAAGTAAGCCATAATCTCATTTTAAAGGTTCGAATGTTATCTGGAGATTTGTGAATTCTCGAATAAGACACATTCCACAAGCCATTTTTTTTTGATGATCTACAAACCATTTTAAAGCATTTTTAATATCTTCATCTTCTTTGAGAAGTCCGATGAACGAAAGTGAATCAAGTGCAGATATTATGTTGGTCCACCAGAAAGGAAACTGGAATCTTATCCAGTTATCAGGGTGCTGATACGAAGTCCAGTTGTCTCTCCTAAAAAATTTTGATTTTAATAGTTTAGCAGCGGTTAATGCATATTCAGACTTTTTATATGTTGGATGAACTGCAAATGCTCTTATTACCATCCCAGTTCCAGCAGCAGAAAAAGGTTTTGATTTATCAAATACTTTCATTGTTTTTCTATTTATATTTGAGGTTAAAGCGTTTAATTCTTCTCTTGAGATATTTTTTATGCCAATTATACCCGGGCTTCCAATTACCCAGCCATCATCATCTTGTTTCATTTTAATGAGCCATTTAAACCCTTTTTCTATTCTTGGATCATTTTCATAGCCCGCTTTTATTAAAAGATACATTATTGCTCCAGTATAGTAAGGAGCGTATTGATTTGCTAAAATTCCCCTGATATCTCCTTCATCAGTTTGGTATGAAAATAGATACTCAGAAGCTAGTTCAATTGCCGAATGCGTCTTGTTCATCTCATATTGTTGGATTAAATACCGAAAATGTCTCCATGTTTCAATTAATGAGTATTTCACTCCAGAATTTTCATCTTTTTTACCTCTGGGTTTCCATGAACCGGCTTTCTGCTGTTTTTTTAATATATTCTGGACTTCAGGCAAATTCCATACATATTCTATGGTTCCCACTTTCTCTTCTAATAGATCTCTTTTAGTAAAATAAATAATTGACTCGTTTCCTGATTCAAGAAGTGGTTTTATTGGATTATATTTGAATTCTATCTGCCAATCAGCCATTTAAGTTCCCTCAACTTTTAAAAACATATATTAGAATTTCTTGTTATATTTTATTACATAAAGCACCAATTATTATATTCTTTTATAAACATAAATTAATTGAGGTTTTTTCATGTCAAATTATGTTTTAGTACATGGAGGCAGTGTTGACAAGTCTGTCTGGGATAAGGTTGTTCCATATCTTGAGGAGATGGGGCACAAAGTTTTTGCTCTGACTTTATCAGATGAAAGAACCAGTAGTTTGACAAATCATATCTTAGAGGTATGTAAATTGATAGAAGGTGAAGGGATAGATGATGTGATCCTCGTTGGTCACAGTTATGGGGGGCTGGTTATAACTGGTGTTGCCGATAGAACTCATGAGAAGATTCATCACTTAATATACGTTGATACACTTATTCCTATGAATGGAAAATCGCTATTTGACTATTTTGAATTCTATAATGTAGGCAAAGACATAGTAGCTGGCCTTGATCCGTTCCCACCGTTTATTGAACCATTATACTTTGACGAGAAGGAAATAAAAAAGATTCCAAAAACCCATATACGCTGCAAGCAGAGCGAATTCATCGAGATCAGCAGAAAATCTTGTAAAGACTTGGATGCTAAGGCTAAAGAGGATAACTGGGAGACCTTTGAATTGGACACAGTGCACAATTGCATGCTTACTCAGCCAAAAGAAGTGGCTGAGATACTTTTAAAGATAAGATGAATGATGTTCTGATCTTTTTCATTTTTTTAAAGCTTTATAATCTTTTAATCTAATAAATATACTCACACAGCGCATTCTGCACAGGAATAACATCAAAAAATTTAAATATTATTATATTTATATTGATTGATATCAGTCAAATTGGAGGGATGAGTCTATTCGCGTTACCAAAAATCCAGAAGTAATACGCAAAGAACTCATGGATATAGCTAAAAATTTATTTCTTGAGAAGGTTATGACGAGACTATGGTTTCAGACGATAGTAAGCAAACCATGTCAACAAATATTGGGGTTAGAAAATGAAAATACTTTTACCAGTTATTGGGGTGCGAGGTGACGTGCAAGTTTTCCTTGCACTGGCAAAAGCACTAACTGATGAAGGATATGAAGCAACTGTGGCTGTAAATAAAAAATTCCTAAGATTAGCTGAATCTTATGGAATTAATTGTTATTCTCTTGAAGGCAATCCTGACGACGGAGTAAATGAATTGCAAGAGATAATGCGGGCAAAAACCACCATGGAAGCAGCAAAACTTGGGACGAAATTTTTTTTTAAGGGAGTTAGAGAGCAAACAAAAATCTTACAGGGACTGTCTCCTGATTATGATTTGATTATAGGCTATGGGAGTTTCGGTTTAGCTGAAGCCGATAAAGCCAATAAACCTTTCATAAGCGTAGTTATTGATCCTTCGATGGCAGAAAAGAAATTCTCAAAAAATATGAGATTAAATATGGGATTTATAGTCGAAAAAATCGCCCTATATTTCATGATGGGGAGAAAATATGAACAATTCAGGAAAGAAATTGGCGCTCCCCCCTCCAGTAAATCAAGCAACCCTCAATTGATACTTTTACCAATGAGTAAGCATGTAGTTAAACAAACTGATAACTGGACATCCAGAAATGTGATTTCTGGTTATTGGTATTTGGAAGCTCCTCCAAGCTATTCTCCACCTGAAGATCTTCAAGAGTTTATTGAAACCAGCGAAAAACCAATATTCATTAGCTTCGGATCAGCAAGTGGGAGTGAAAAAGATAATGTTTCTTTTATGAAGTTTCTTTTTGAAGGAGTCCAGAAAGCAGGAGCAAGGGCTATTATTTTGAATACAGAAGGCTATGTTAATGAAATACCAGATCATATCTATTTGGTTCAAGAGATTCCCTATGATTGGTTATTAAGCCATGTTTCGTGTGTTGTTCATCACTGTGGTCTGGGCACGACTGCTGAAGTTCTAAAAGCAGGATTGCCTTCTATTCCAGTGCCACATATGATTGACCAGTTTGCCTGGGCCGATCGGATTCATTTTCTAGGGGTTGCAACGCACCCTATTCCTAGAAAGGAGCTTACCGTGGAAAAATTGTCTAAGGCAATTGGTGAAGGCCGGGAAAATTCCATAATGAAGGAGAATGCTAAGAATTTAGGCCATAAAATACGAAAAGAAAAAGGTTTGAAGAGTGCAGTTATGGCAATCGAATCGACAATAAATAAAACTCGAAAATAACCCCCATCAGTCAATAGTCACAGTCAAAATGGAGGAATGATTCTATTCGTGTTACCAAAAGTCCAGAAGAAAGACGCAAAGAACTCATGGATATAGCTGAACAATTATTTCTCGAGAAAGGCTACGAGAATACCATGGTCACAGACATCGTAAAAAAAGCCGGTGTCGCTCAGGGCACTTTCTACTATTATTTCAAATCCAAAGAAGCAATTCTGGATGAAATAACTGATAAATATATCAATGTCATCGTTGAAAGTATGGAAAAAATTTCAAAACAGGAGAATCTAAATGCTTTAGAAAAACTGGTAAAAATATTTCAGTTTTCTTTATCCTTTAGGAATGATACTGGAGGTATCATGCAGTACGTCCATGATGAAAAGAACGTTCACTTGCATCGTAAATTTGAACAAAGGATTCCGCATGAAACAGTAGGGCCTTTAGCCCATATATTTAAAGAGGGTGTTGTGGAAGGCATTTTCAACACCCAATACCCGGAAGATGCTGCCAAAGCATTTAATGGAATCTCAGCTATGGTTTTGCAGGGAATAGATAGTGCTGATCATAATTCAGAGGAATTTAGAAGGAAATTCATGGCAATTTTCGATTTTATTGAACGAATTTTGGGCACAGAAAGTGGGGCTATTATCAATGTTTATAGGGAAAAAGGTGGAATTATATGAATATTTTTAAACCATTGGTGTTAAAGGATTCGGTGGAGATAAAAACTACGCCTGAAAAGATTTGGGCTTTCTTTTACAACCTGGAAGAGAATTATAAGGCCTGGCATCCTGAAGAACATGTTCTATTCAAATGGACCAAGGGAAAACCAATGGAAACAGGTTCGGGCTATTATGCTGAAGAATACATTCATGGTAAGTTAAGAAAGTTTTATGGAACTATTGGTGAAGTCGTTCCTTATAGAAAAATTGTATTCAACCACGGTTTTCCTATTTCCTTAGCATCTGCTGGTTTTGAATTGCATATTGAACCTAAAGATTCTAATTCTGTTTTTACTTCTGTATCTTATATCAGAGCTGAAAAATTGATGCGTGTATTAGTAAAATTTTCAGAGTACAAAGAAATGGAGAATTTAATTAAAATTGGTCAAAAACATACCCGGGAAGAGGGAGAAAATCTTAAAAAGATTTTAGAAGGTAAAAATGATTAATATCCAATTTAATTTATTAGCTATGAATTGGGGGAGATATTATGGAAAAAACTGAATTCAAATTTCCAGTAGGATACTATGAGTTCCACAAAGATCAGCTCTTCAATTATCAACTAAATCGCTGGTATTCATTTGGATATACTAGGTTTGAAGATATGAAAGAAGCTGGCCAGAAAATCAATAATTTTGAAGACTGGAAAAATGAAATGCTGAAAATGGCGAAAAAAGCCGTTTCCGAAAATAGGCTGATTAATGCGGCATTTTATTATCGGGCAGCTGAATTTTATTTGCTATACGACGATCCTGATAAAGAAAATTTATATGACAAATTCATTGACCTTTTCAACAAAGCCTTTCAAAATGATGATATTGAAAGATTTAAAGTACCCTACAATGAAACTTTCCTGCCCGCAATGAAAATACCTGCTATTGGCGAGAGGAAGGGCATCATTGTCATGCATGGAGGTTTCGATTCATTTATAGAGGAATTTTATTTTTGGATGAGATATTTCTCTGCTCAGGGTTATGACGTGGTTGCCTTTGAAGGTCCTGGACAGGGTGCTGCTCGGAAAAAATATGGAATTCCTTTTAATTGGCAATGGGAAAAATCTGCCGGCGCTATTTTAGACTATTTCAATCTGGATGATGTTACATGGTTGGGGATATCCATGGGCGGATGGTTATGTTTCAGGGCTGCAGCATTTGAACCACGAATAAAAAAGGTAATGGCATCTGGCATTGCTTTTGACTATATGAAGTTTCCCAATTATTTTGCTCAATTATTGGGGAAATTATTTTTCCACCATTTTAGAAATTTTTCCAATAAAGTATCCCTGAAGCAAATTAAAAAAGGAGGCGTTGATGGATGGAGTATCAGTAACTTGATGTACATTACTGATAAGAAAACACCCATGGAAGCTTTTGATGTGGCGGAGCAGATGAGTGATAAAAATATTCATTCTGAAATGGTAAAACAGGATGTTCTGATTCTAACAGGGAGAGAAGATCATTTCATTCCTTTTAAAATGCATAAAATGCAGGTAAAAGCGTTGACCAACGCTAATTCTGTAACGGCACGAGTTTTCACTCGTGAGGATCAGGCCCAGAATCATTGCCAGATCGGGAACATAGGGCTGGCCCTTGATGTAATGGTTAAATGGATTGAAGAAAAATCATAGTATAAGAAAAACAAAAATAACAAAGGATAAAATTTTGAATTAGATATAATACTTACCTATATGCTTACTCAACCAAAGGAAGTGGCTGAATTTTTCTTACCTGAACAAATGACGAAGATATGAATATAACAAAATAATTTTATAAAAAGAGAAGCTGAAATAAATAATCAAACGAGTTTTCACTCATAATTGAAATTTTTTTGCATAACAAATCATTGATTAGGAAGTTTATTATGAGTAAAGTTGAAATTTACTATTTTTCAGGTACAGGGAATTCTCTGGTTGTAGCAAAGGATATCGCAGAAAAGATTAATGGAAAATTGATATCCATACCTTCCATAATGGATAGAAATAGCATAAAAACCGATGCAGATGTGATGGGGGTTGTGTTTCCGGTTTATTATGAACCTTATGGTGGTGTTCCGCTTATAGTCAGGAGATTTATCAGGAAATTGGAGGGCATCGGGTCAAAATATATATTTGCTATCTGTACATATGGAAGCGGATCTTTTGTGACATTAAAATATTTAGAAAAGATTATCAAGTCGCGTGGTGGTAAACTCGCGGCAGGATTTACAGTGAATATGCCCAATATCATGGCAGGACCGAACCTTAACAATACAAAAAAACAGCAAAAGATGTTCGAAATCTGGAAGAAAAACATTGAAGTTATATATGAATATGTTAATACCCGAAAAGAGGGTAAATTCGATGCACCCAATGCATTGGTTGGCAAAGTCTATGGATTGATCAAATTAATTATTACTCCCCTTATTTTTCTTTTTAAACCCTTAACATTACGACATTTAAAGAGATATTCTGATTCATCAAAGCTGCCTTATGAAGAACTTTTACAATTTATGGACAGAAGTTTCCATACAAACGAGAAATGCGTTGGCTGCGGAAATTGCTCAAGAATCTGTCCTGTAGGTAATATTAAAATGGTTGATGACAGGCCTTCATGGCAGCATCACTGCGAGTTTTGCCTGGCATGCTTTCACTGGTGCCCAAAAAAGGCAATTGAAAGCAGAGAACTAAAAGACACGGTAAGATATCACCATCCTGATGTGAAAATTTCAGACATGTTGAGGGAAAAAAATTAATACTTGATTAAATCTGATTAATATTGGGGTATCATGAATAAAACTGAGATTTATTATTTTTCAGGAACAGGAAATTCCCTGGCTGTAGCAAGGGATATTGCAGGAAAAACTAATGGAAAACTTATACCAATAGCTTCTCTGATGGATAAAGAAAGCATAAAAACCGATGCAGATGTGATCGGGATTGTTTTCCCGGTTCATTTTGCATCAATTAAGGGTATCCCGGGCATAGTCCAAAGATTTGCTAAGAAACTGGGAAACATGAATTCAAAGTACGTAATTGCAGTTTGCACTTGTGGGGGTTTTTCTGGGTCAACAATAGAAAATTTAGGCAAAATTATACAATCAAGCGGTGGTAAGCTTGCTACAGGGTTCACTGTGCAAATGCCAAGTAATATAGAAGCAGTATCAGAAGAAGAAAAACAAAAATTGTTTGATAATTGGAAAAAGAAGCTTGAATTTATCTATGAATATGTTAATGCCCGAAATGAGGGTGAATTTGAAACCATGGGATTACCTCTTAAAATAATATTGGCTCCGATTTTTTTCTATTATAAATCCAAGACCTTAAACTTCTTTAAAAAAATTTCAAATTCATCAGATTTGCCTTTTGATGAATTGTTACCATTAACTGACAGACGTTTTTATACTGACGAGAATTGTGAAAGTTGCGGAACTTGCGCGAGAGTTTGTCCCGTGAATAACATAAAAATTGTCGAGGGGAGGTCTGAATGGCAGCATCACTGTGTAGAGTGTCTTGCATGTTTAAACTGGTGTCCCAATGGAGCAATTCATGGGAAATGGATGTTCGAGGAAGTTAGGTATCATCATCCAGAAATTAAAATGTCTGACATGATACTAAAGAATTAATATGTGGTATTATGTATAATGATAAAAAAACAAAAAGCAGAATACGGGCAGAAAATGAGAATGACCGGTCGCCAGTGAAATCTATCCTGGTACTGTATTCATACCATCATCATAATACTGAAAAAATAGCTAAAGTCTTTGCAAAAGTTCTTGACGCAGAAATAAAATGGCCAAAAGAGATTAATCCTGAAGAACTTCAGGAATATGATCTAGTTGGATTTGGTTCGGGGATTTATAGTTCAAAGCACCATGAATCTCTCCTTGAACTTGTTGATAAATTGCCAGAGGTCACAGACAAGAAAGCATTTATTTTTTCAACTTCTGGAGCCCCAATAGCCATTGGCGGCCAAAAAACACTCGATGATTATGCAATAAAGTGCCATTCGTTGCTTAGAGAAAAATTAAAAGCTAAAGGCTACCGGATTATTGATGAATTTATTTGTGCAGGTTTTAACACTAATAGTTTTCTTAAACTGTTTGGGGGGATAAATAAGGGTAGACCAAATGTTGAAGACCTCAAAAATGCAGAAGAATTTGCTCAGAACCTAAAACAGGGCACAAACGGTTCATAGCTGTCATTCATAAAAAAAGAGGCTGAATCATGGAAGATGTGAGAATAATCCTTTCAGGATTATGGGTAGCTTTGATGTTAACTTATCTGTTGGGAGATGTGTTGAGAATATTTAGCGGCGACTTTAAAGCGGGAGAAATAGCAGGTCAGAAGATAAGTCAGAAAATGCTGCTAGGAATGGCTGTATTAATGCTTATACCGATAATTATGGTTATCATGTCCTTAACATTACCTTATCCTGTGAATAGATGGACAAACATCATCGCAGCAGTATTCTGTTTGTTTTCAATATAATTGGATTACCCACCTACCCTTCTCTCTATGACAAATTTTTGATAGTTGTAGGGCTTGTGTTTAATGTAGTGACAGTTTGGTTTGCATGGAATTGGGTCTAAACTGTAAAGAAAACATAAGTCGGAATGATTGACCGAGTAACATATATTGCGATGCAAAAAGCTAACATAAGCGAAATATACATTTTCGATAAACATTTCGATCGATTTCCTGATGTCAATCGACTAATTGAGTGAATAAAATAAACCTCTGAGCCTACTAGTTTCTTGTATTATAAAATCTATGCCCTTAGAAAAAAATACTCTATAATTCCTTTTAACCATTAATATCGATTTTTATTTCTAATTTTCATTATATCTTAAAGATACCGGCCATTTGGCTAAAGATAGCCAAGTTTAACGAAGTTAAATAATTAAAATCTACCTCAAAATAAACATCTAATAGTAAGATTAGTGGAATTAAGAAATATCTGAGTATAAATCTCTCAAAAAGTCTTATTTCATTTATGATAATGAAATCATTCCTCTATTCTATAGCGATACATTCCCAAGGTTGAGCTTCCGTATCAATAGTGGCGAATAAATCTTTTTCTACATCCTGGAATAAATCCTCACAATTGAATTTTAAATCTGCAGATTTTTTAACAGGGT
>VGTM01000064.1 GCA_016874685.1 Methanobacteriota archaeon | reverse complement strand
AAAAGATGTTTATAAAAAAAAATTACGTGGATCATTTCAATTTTTTGCCTGTTAGTGAAGAAAAAGAACATTTTCTGTTCAGGAACATTGTTATTGAGGCCTTGAAGGAAGAAGTGGACAAGAAAGATGAGAGATTATGGCTTCTAGCTTCTAAATTAACCGAGGATGGCCCGGGATTAATTCAATTCGTTAAAAAATTATTTCAGATCGATAAACTTTTTGAGAAGTTTTATTGTGATGATGACTCTATAAGTTTATAATGAATGTTAATAAATATCTATTAAGAAAAAAAGGAGGGTTAAGATGACTATTGATCAGTTTGCAGCAGCAGGAATCGGGTTTGTAATAGCCTACATTGTTATGATGTTTATCGTTAGATTGAAAGAATCTACTGTCCAAGGTCTTGGGTCTGTTATCGCTTTAATAGCTGGAGGGGCCGTCACTAATTATCTAAATGCCTCTTTATTCTCATATTATTTCATAGGGGTACTTATCGGGTTTGTCTTCTATTGGATAATATTTTTCCTTTCAAAAGGTACCCCTCCTCTTCGCCAATAATCTAAAATAATTATTAAATAAAAATTAATGGATTTGTATAATTGGAAAATTCTAGATGTCATCATCTTTTGTTTAACTCCTGAAGAACCCTTTCATCACCCAATAAATTCTCGACAAGCTCCATTCTCTTCTCCATCTCTGCGATTTTTTTATCTTTTTTCCGGGGGTCCTTAAAATTTGGTCATATTCTTTGGTTTAACTCCTTTAACTTTGACTTTGCTAATCGATGAAGATAGTATATATACTATATATAAAGATTTATAATGATAAAACATGAATGAGTTATCAAGGATATAAATTCATATCCTGATAATGACGTGAAAATGGTGATCATTTGCAAACATCTATATATTACAATTTATAATGATTAACCATGATAATGATCAAGGATTGAATCCAAAGTAATCAAAAAATAACCAATAAGTACTATGAGAATGGAGGTAAACAAATGATAGAGATTCGCTTTCATGGACGCGGAGGACAAGGGGCTGTAACAGCTGCTGAAATACTGGCTAAAGCTGCTTTCCAAGACGGAAAATACAGTCAGGCTTTTCCATTTTTTGGTGTGGAAAGAAGAGGTGCGCCTGTTCTAGCCTTCTCAAGGATTGATGATAAGCCTATAAGGCAAAGATATCAAGTTTACGAACCTAATTATGTGATTGTACAGGATGACGGCCTTTTAAAGGTTGTTGATGTTTTTTCTGGACTGAAAAAGAGGGGAAAGGTGATCTTAAATACCAAAAATAGTGTGGAAGTTAAAGAGGAGTATGATGTTTATAAAATAGATGCCACAGGGATAGCCCTTGATATCCTGGGGGTTCCCATTGTAAACACAGTTATGTTAGGAGCTTTTGCTGCTGCAACTGGTGAAGTTTCCTTAGATTCCATAATAAAGATAATAAAAGAAACTTTTCCTGGGAAAATTGGAGAAAAAAATGCAGAAGCTGCAAAAATAGCTTATAACCAAATAAAGGGATAAAAAAGTTAGAAATAATAAAAATTATATTAATTTATAAGAACAATTAAATAATTTAAACGAAAATCAGATGAAAACACGGTGATTTAATGACCTCAACTGGAGCTGTAGTTAAAAAACCTGGAAGTACTCGGAATACTAAAACAGGTAGTTGGAGAACATTTAAACCAATTATAGACATGGATAAATGTATAGATTGTGAGAATTGTTATTTATTTTGCCCAGAAGGCTGTATAAATAAAGAATATGAAATAGATTATGATTACTGTAAAGGATGCGGCATATGTGCCACAGAATGTCCTGTTAAAGCTGTAAAAATGGAGAGGGAGTGACATGGTTCTTAAGATTGCTACAGCAAACAGAGCAGTTGCAGAAGCTGCTAAACTATCAAACGTGAATGTAATCCCCGTCTATCCTATAACACCTGCAACCTCTATAGCTGAATACCTGGCAAAATTTGTTGCAGATGGAGAAATGGATGCAGAATATGTTAGAGTGGAATCAGAGCACAGTGCCATGAGTGTAGCTATAGGAGCCTCTAGTACTGGTGCAAGAGTATTTACAGCAACCTCTTCACAGGGTTTAGCTTTGATGCACGAGGTTCTATTTATAGCTGCAGGTATGCGTGCCCCAATTGTAATGGCTAATGCCAACAGAGCACTTTCTGCGCCCTTAAGCATATGGAACGATCAGCAGGATTCTATATCTGAGAGAGATTCTGGCTGGATACAGATTTACGCTGAAAATGCCCAGGAAGCACTGGACTTTGTAATACAGTCATATAGAATAACAGAACATCCAGAAGTACTGCTTCCTGCTATGGTGTGTTTAGATGGCTTCATATTGACCCATACTGTCGAACCTGTTGATGTGCCAGAAAAAGAGGTGGTTTCTGACTTTGTATCCACATACAAACCAGCAAATGCCATCCTGGATCCTGAAAATCCTATGAGTATTGGAACATTCACAGACCCTAACTATTACATGGAAGCAAGACACGACATGTACAACGCCATGATAAACTCAAAAAATATCATAAGAAACGTCAATAAAGAATTTGGAGAAATATTTGGAAGAGAATACGATTTCGTTGAGAATTACAGATGTGATGATGCTGAAATAATTATAGTGGCCATGGGATCTGTCTGTGGTACTGTAAAGGATGTTATTGATGAAATAAGACGTGAAGGAGAAAAAGTAGGGCTCCTAAAATTAAGGGTCTTTAGACCTTTCCCTACAGACGAAATTAATGCAGTAGTCAAAAATGCAGATAAAATCGCTGTTTTAGATAAAAACGTTTCATTTGATATTGGAGGAGCTTTATACAACGAAATAAAAGCTAAGTTAGATGTTGATGCATATGGATTTATTATAGGCCTTGGTGGCCGTGATGTGACCCCTGAACATATAAGAAAGATAGTAAAGGAGACCAAGAAACCAGAGAAAGATGTTCAGTGGATTGGACTTAGAGAGGAGGAAATATAGATGAAGATAACTGAAAAAGAATTTCTGGCACCCGGACACAGAGCCTGTGCAGGATGTGGTGAACCAATAGGTGTGAGGCTTGCACTTAAGGTATTGGGCGAAAATACTATAGCGGTGTCTCCAACAGGATGTTTAGAGGTTATAACATCCCCTTATCCAGAAACTGCTTGGGAAATTCCCTGGATTCACGTAGCATTTGAAAATGCAGGGGCTGTTGCATCTGGTGTTGAAGCTGCCCTTAAATCACTTGGTAGAAAATCCAATGTTGTTGTTTTTGCTGGAGACGGTGGAACAGCTGATATAGGTTTCCAGTCTTTATCTGGAGCCATGGAAAGAAATCATGATATAATCTATATCTGCATTGATAATGAGGCATATATGAACACTGGAGTGCAAAGAAGTGGTGCAACACCATATGGTGCATCAACCATGACATCACCTGCAGGAAAAAAGAGCTTTGGAGAGGATAAGCCAAAGAAAAATCTTCCAATGATAATGGTTGCCCATAATGTACCATACGTTGCAACTGCATCCATATCATATCCTGAGGATTTCATGAAAAAAGTCAAAAAAGCCTCTGAAACAGAAGGTTCATCTTATATTCACTTACATCAACCATGTACGACAGGATGGGGATTTGATCCATCAAAAACAATAGAATTAGGAAGATTAGCTGTAGAAACCGGTGCCTGGATTCTTTATGAAGTTGAAAATGGTGACTTTAAAGTAACATACAGACCAGCTCAAAGAAAACCATTAATTGAATACTTAAAAGCCCAAAAAAGATTTAAACACCTCAAAGAAGCAGAAGTGGCCATGTTGCAGGATTATGTTGACAGAACATGTTCTGAGTATGGAGTTTAGTGAGGCGTTTTATGAAAAAGATAATGGTTCTACCTGAACTCTGCGATGAATGCAGAGACTGTGAAAAGGCGTGTGAAAAACTCTATGGGAAGTCCAGAATCTCTATAAGAGAATATGGTGGACTATACTTTGGAATAACATGCCAGCACTGTGAAGACGCTCCCTGTGCAAGAATATGCCCCACAAAATCCATAAGTGAGGAAGGAGTTGTGGAAAAGGAGTCGTGTATAGGTTGCGGGCTTTGTACATTGGTATGTCCATTTGGAGCTGTTGAAATCTACAATAAAAAGGCAGAAAAATGTGACACCTGCCCAGACCTGGAAGAAAAGCCCTGTATTAAGGCATGTTCTAAGAAAGCTATTTCTCTAATAGATACAGAATACGTGACTCATGAAAAACAGAACAAATATCTTAAAAACCTGTTGGACGTTACCACTGGCGCACGGCGAAAGAAAAAAGGTATCTTAGACATTTTAACTGCAGGAACTCGGTCAAAAGCTGCCTTTGAGAAAAAACAGGAGCAGGATTAAAGGTGATCTACGATGAAAGAGCTCATATCTGACTGGGAACTTTGTGAAGAATGTATGAAGTGTGAGAGAGAGTGCCCTCAAAATGCAATGAGAATCATAGATGGTATTCCTGTTCATTGCCTTCATTGTTCACCAGATAAAGCTCCCTGTATGATAATATGTCCCGAAGGCGCTATAGATGAAGTAGATGGCGCAATCATAATCAATGAGAACAAATGTATAGGTTGCGGACTCTGTAGAGAGGCTTGTCCTGTAGGTGCAATTTATATAAATGAATCTGGTGTTGCCAAAAAATGTGATCTTTGTATCGAAAGGGAAACACCAATTTGTGTTGAAATATGCCCAACTAAAGCTATAAAAACCTCCTCTGAAGATTTTATAGAGAGTAGAAGAGACAAAATCCTTGAAGTTATAAAAAAGCTTAAAATATCTGATTAAGCATGATAACAGAAAAAAAGATAGAAAGCACCATATGTAATCTATTCAAAAAAGCTGTCATTGAATTACCTGAAGATGTGAAAGTATCCCTCCAGGATGCATATAAAAAGGAAGATAACCGAATTGGAAGAATAAACCTAAAAGCCATACTAAAAAATATCGAAATGGCTGAGAAACATCAGATTCCACTATGTCAGGATACAGGCTTACCAATTGTATTTGTAAAGTTAGGGAACATAAAAGTAGAAAATCTTTATGAAGGAATAAGAAAAGGGGTTGTGAAAGCAACCAAAGAAATTCCCCTAAGACCAAATGTGGTAGATCCCCTAACCCGCAAAAATACAGGGACAAATACTGGCAAAGGAATACCACAAGTAGATATTGAACTTGTTGATGATGATCTAATAAAATTTACTGTTTTTCCAAAAGGTTTTGGCTCAGAAAACAATAATGCCCTTAAAATGGCACTTCCAGGGGAAGGTGTTGAAGGTATAAAAAGTTTTGTGGTTGATACGGTGATTGCTGCAGGTGGAAAGCCATGTCCACCCATAATCGTCGGAGTGGGGGTTGGTGGTTCGTCTGATTCGGCAATGAAGCTTGCAAAAGAAGCACTTTTAAAAAGAGTTGGAGATAGACACGAAGATGAGAGAATTGCTCTGATTGAAGAGGATATTTTAGGCCAGATAAACGATTCAGGCATTGGACCCATGGGTCTTGGAGGCAAGACCACTGCTCTTGATGTTAAAATACAGGTCGCAGATACCCACACAGCAGGGCTTCCTATAGGTGTTTGTATCCAGTGCTGGGCAGGGAGGCATGCACATGCAATTCTGAAACCTTAAATTTAATTTGTTGATTTAAATAAATTTATTTGATTTAAAGCGTTGGAAGAGTTCTTATATTATATATTACTATTAATCCGAAATTTCATTAACTACCCATTATTTTTCAGCTCTGTTTATCGTCCCACTAACAGTTTTATTATTCACCCTTTGTCAAATCCTCATAAAGTGGCTCTCGTTCACAGGTCACCATAAATATAGTTCTACGGCCAATGCTTACATCTCTATCTGCAATTCTTTCGAGAAACCTTATGAGAAACAGAAGATTAATCAAGTAATATACCTTTTCTCTATCCTCAACTATATTATCTATAATATTTGATAATGCCCGATCAAATAGTTCATCGACCTTATCATCATCGACCCAGAGTTCACCAGCAGCTTTCAGATTTTGATCTAGGAAAGAATATAAGGACTTGCTGGACATCATCAGAACAATGTCTGCCATATGTTTAATGTATTCCAAAGTTTTTTCAGGGAGCTTCACGTCTTTTAAATTTCTAGATATCTCTGCAATATTTACAGAAAGCCCCTTAATTCTCTTTAGGTGACTGATTATCTTAATACATGCCTCAATGAACCTTAAATCACCTGCAACTGGTTGTTCAGCTGCAATTATACTCAAACATGTCCTTTCCAAATCAACCGCCATTCTATCTATTCTCTTACCATATTCAATGACATTCTTTTCCAGTTTCTCATCATAACTATCAAAAGAATCGATAGCATCTTTCTGAGCTTTGAGGGTCAATTTACCCATTTTTTCCATATCTTTTTTCAAATCTTTAAGTTTTTTTCGAAATAATATCCTCGGATATCTTTTTACCATTTTTATCCCCACATTCTATTTGCATTTATTAAATTTACCTTGATTTTTTTAATATTGAACATTAATCTAATTATTTTCACCATTTCAACCAAACCTACCTGTTATGTAATCTTCCGTACGTTTATCCCTGGGTTCTACAAATATTTGATCTGTAGTACCACTTTCAATTATTTCACCATGTAAGAAGAATGCTGTATACTTGGAAACACGTGTTGCTTGCTGCATATTGTGAGTTACAATAATTATAGTATACTCCTTCTTTAGTTTATGAATTAAATCCTCAATTTTGGTTGTTGATATTGGATCGAGTGCGGAACAAGGTTCGTCCATTAATATAACCTCAGGCTCTACTGCAATAGTTCTTGCAATACACAATCTCTGCTGCTGTCCACCTGAAAGGCCCAAAGCAGATTTATCCAACTTATCTTTAACTTCATCCCATAATGCCGCGGCTTTTAAGCTTTCTTCGACCCTCTCCCCCAATGCATCTTTGTCTGTAAGTCCATGAACTCGTAATCCGTAGGCCACATTGTCAAAAACAGATTTTGGGAATGGATTGGGTTTTTGGAAAACCATGCCCACTCTTTTTCTCAGATCTACCACATCCACTTTAGGATCATAAATATCCTCACCATCTAATAAAACACCACCATCCATACGGAATGTGTCAATTAGATCGTTCATTCTATTCAGTATACGTATAAATGTGGATTTTCCACATCCAGATGGTCCAATAAGTGCTGTTACAATATTTTTGCGAATTTTGATATTTACATCTTTTAAAACACGTAATTCATCAAAGTAAACATTTAAATTTTCTACTTCTATCCTGTATTCCATTTTATCTCCCCATCATTTTCTTGGTGTACCTATCAAGCAAGGTATTAGTGGTAATTGTTATTACAAGTATTAAAATAACCAGGACGGCTGCAGTTCCGTATGCATTCTCCATAGATATGCCCTCTGTGGCTATAATATAAAGGTGCAATGGAAGGGGCCTTGCAGGATCAAGAAGGGAAATGGGAATGGCCAAAGCAGCTCCAACTGTATATAAAATCGCTGCTGCTTCAGCAATTGCCCGGGCCATTCCCAAAATTACGCCAGTAGTTATTCCGGGAAGTGCAGCAGGTATTACAACTTGATATACAGTTTGCCACTTGGTAGCTCCTAAAGCAAGGCTTCCTTCAGAATAAGATTTATTAACTGATTCTATAGAAACTTCAGAAGCTGCCAGTATAGTGGGGAGAGCCATAAGAGCCAGTGTAAGACCCCCTGATAAAACACTCCAACCCATACCAAGATATATAACAAAGAAAGCCAGACCAAACAATCCAAATACAATAGATGGAATTGAAGCGAGTGTTTCAGCCCCAAATCTTATTATTTTTACTGCTGTTGTCTCACCCGAATATTCAGCCAGATAAACTGCTGCCCCGACACCTAGGGGCGCTGCCACTAGCAATGCAATGAGAGTTACATATGCGCTGGAAATAATCATAGGGAATATACCTCCAGATCTACCAGAATCTATAGGCTCGCTAAATAAGAAATCAAGATTTATAACCGGTAATCCCTTAAAAAGGACATAACCAATTATAATAAGCAATATAACTATTGTTGTGATTCCTGCCGCCCAAAAAATGGCTTTCATAATCATCTGCACATTTTTTGGAGATATAATCCTAAATGCCAATTTTTATCCCTCTAAGAACTTTTTTTATTATATTTAGACGTGTGATCATAAATATCCCCCTCCAATTGTAACTTTTTTTTTGTAATGGAGGTAATTAGCGAATATTAAAAGAATTATTATCATTAAAAACAGCACAATTCCTGTGGCAAATAGTGCATTATAATGAATTCCAGTCGCATAACCCATTTCAATGGCGATGTTAGAAGTTAAAGCTCTAACAGGATCAAATATAGAGTGAGGGATTTGAACTACGTTCCCTGCAACCATAATTATGGCCAGTGTTTCCCCTATTGCTCTTCCCATTCCCAGTATTATAGATGTGATGATACCGGGAATTGCTGCAGGAAAAATAACATTTTTAATAGTCTGCCAGTGCGTTGCACCCAGTGCAAGGGAAGCCTCCTTATATTCATGTGGAACTGATCTTAAGGCATCCTCTGATACACTGATGATTATGGGTAGAATCATTACTGTGAGTATTATGGATGCAGTGAGCATGCTAAATCCTGTACCTCCAAACTGCTCCCTCATAATAGGTACAAGAATTATAAGCCCAAAAAATCCATAAACAACTGAAGGAATACCAGCCAAAGTTTGAATAGTCGGTTTTAAGATTTTTCTCATACTATTTGGTGCAACCTCCGCCAAAAACATAGCGCAGAATAAACCCAATGGCACAGCCATTAGCAATGAGAGAGCTGTTATTCCTAAAGAACCAATTATCATTGGGAAAACACCGAATTGATTGTCTGATGGACTCCAATCAAGCCCGAATATAAAATTAATTGGTCCATAGCTTTCCATTGCTGGAAGTCCTTCAATGAAAATAAAAATTATTATTAGGGCAATTATTACTATAGATGAAAGCGCAGTAATCAGTAGCCCCTTTTCTATTATAAACTCATTTTTACTTTTGGTCATGTAAGAACCTCGTGAATAACCCATTCCCTAAGACAAGATTTTATGAGATTATTCAACATTTGCAAAGATTTTTTAAAGAATATATTAAACTATTAAACCCCATTTAAACTGCAAATATAAATTATCTCTAAATAAACTATTTTTTGAACATTTTTTTCTTTTTTTCATCTCTTTCATTAATATCTTTTCATTAATAATTTCAAAGGAGTTTCACAACTATACTATTTTGCTGGTACTATTTTCTCTTCTTCCACAATTTTTTGTCCTTCAGGGCTTAAAACCCAGTCAATGAAATCTTTTACTAGACGTTCTGGCTCCCCTTTGCTCAAAAAAATGAATGGTCTTTGTATCTTATATGATCCATCAGCAACCGTCTGCAGTGAAGGATAAATCCCTTCTGTTTTTAAAGCTTTAACATCGGCACTCATATGTGCTAACGAAACAAATCCAATAGCGTTTGGATCTTGTTTTACTGCTAGTTTAACCGACTCTGTTGAAGTTTGAACTATTGCATCTGATCTTATTTTATTTTTTTTACCCATCACTATATCTTCAAAGGCTTTTCTTGTACCTGAACCATCTTCCCGGGTTACAACATTAATTTTACCATCAGCCCCCCCAACTTCCTTCCAGTTCGTAATTTTACCACTGAAAATATTTCTTAACTGCTCTAATCTCAGATCATTTACAGGATTGTTTAAATTAACAGCAATTATTATACCTTCCTTTCCAATCAAATATTCTTCTAATCCTTTTTTTTCATCGGCTTTCAATTCTTTAGAGCTCGTACCAATATCTATTATACCCTGTGAAACACTCCTGATTCCAAGACCTGAACCTCCACCTTGTACATCTATCTTGACATTTGGATGTTTTTCCATGTATGCTTTAGCCAATTTCTCTGCTACAGGTTGTACTGAAGTAGAACCTGCAATTTCTATTCTAACATATTTATTTTCAAAAGTAATTGTGATATAAACACCACTGATAATCAATAAAAGTATTAATCCAATTATATATCTCGAGCCCATTTTTAATCCCCATTAAAATATTTCTAATACTATTAAAAATACTTCTCGCTACCAGTATTTAAAATAATATAGTGATTATAAAAGCTCGAAATAAACCTGAATATTAAATCAAGAGATCAGTTGATTTTTTCAAACTTAAAAAAATAGATTTTGGTGTTTAAAACACCATTCACTATTGCTGGTACTACTTTCTCTTCTTTTATTATTGCCTGTCCTTCAGGGCCTAAAACCCAGTCAACGAAATCTTTTACAGCATTTGTAGGATCACCTTTGGTTAGGAACATGAAGGGTCTCTGTATTTTACATGAACCATTAGCTACCGTCTGCTCTGAAGGTGCTACTCCATTTATTTTCAAGGCTTTAACATCGTTGCTCATGTGAGCCAAGGATATAAATCCTATAGCATTTGGATCTTGAGCTACTGCTTGTTTTACTGCTTCTGTTGAACTTTGAACATAGCATTTTTTATTATTTTGGTATCCTTGCCCATTACAATTTCTTCAAATGCTTTTCTTGTACCTGAACCTTCTTCTCTTGTTATAACGTTGACTGTGGCATCAGAACCACCTACATCTTTCCAGTTGGTGATTTTACCACTGAATATGCCTTTTACCTGATCTAGTGTCAAGTCGCTTACTGAGTTCTCTGTGTTTACTGCAATTACTATACCATCTTTTCCAATCATGAACTCCTTCAGGTTACCTTTTTCTTCTGGCGATAGTTCCTTGGAACTCATTCCAATATCCGCTGCGCCTTGTTGAACACTTTTTATCCCTACACTTGATCCTCCGCCCTGCACAGTTATCTTAACGTTTGGGTGTTTTTCCATGTATGCTTTGGCCAATTTTTCTGCTACGGGTTGGACAGAAGTAGAACCTGCAATTGTTATTTTCGCTGACTGACTGCTTGGTGCAAGTACCATGTAGGCACCTACTATCACTATTATGGCGACAATTATTCCGATTATATATTTTAAATCTATTTTTATCACCTCAACTATATCTTCGCCCTTTGAATATTTAAATGTTACCATTTATGTATAAATTATTGCATTTAGAGAACTAAAGAATCATTTATTCCTCAATAATATTAAAAAGATCACATTTTGTGACCAATGTTATGCAAAAGCAGCGGTTAAATTATAGTCTTGTGCAAATGTTTTTATACTATAGTTTGTATATTATAGTTTATGACTAGGAAAAAAATTTATGTTGAGAGGCATTTGTCAACTGAGGAGTTGGATCAAAAGATTCGAGGTTTAAAGCAGGATGTGAGGATTCTTAAAAAGCTTTT
>VGTM01000063.1 GCA_016874685.1 Methanobacteriota archaeon | reverse complement strand
ACTATATGTTAATAATAGGTATGTGAAGAGTACGCTCTGTAAAAGTAATAACAAAGCGAATAATATGAGTCCAAGGGTAAATTTAGATCTAAACTTCCGATAACTTCCCAGATATACGTATAAAAGAATTATTAAAAGCAATATGACACCAATTCCTATTATAATGTCTATAGTTATAATTTGGTTGTTTGTGAGCTGCAATAATGTCCATATTCCTCCATTTTCTGTTATATTTCCTCCTGCTAGCATTTCATCACCTCTTCAGAATACATTATTATTTCTTTTTCATTTTATTCAAAATTTCTAAGAATAGGGGATATTCTTCCTCCATACGAGTTGATAAAAAGTACAAAGATCCATATTTTTTCTTTCCGGTAGACATAACAATAATGTTGTGTTCCTCCAAAACTTTAATATGATGTTTAATGGTTTTATAATCCAGATCGAGTTCTTGGGAAAGTTGATTAACGTTGTAAGGTCTGTCATAAAGGGTTTCAATTATTCTAGCCCGATTAGCCCCTCCTCTGCTTCCAGCGATCAAATACCATAAAACCCGCTTCATAAAAATCACGATTAATATGTTGGAAGGTAGTGAAATAAGTTACATTAAATATTTAGTTATGCACCTTAGCATCTGCCAATTATTTTGCATTAAATTTAACTTTCTATAGGCATATTTCTACATCACAACAGTACTGAATTATTATAAGGATTATAAGGAAATTAAACACGCGTTGAGTTAAAAAATATAATCAACATGTATTAGAACCTAATAATACCTCTTGAATCTATTTTAAGTTTTATTGCACGAGCCATCTTTCAATTGGGATTTAGTTCTTTTCGATTTTTAGTTCTGGTTTGATATTTCTTTTGATTCCCAATACAAGTGCAATCCTGTGTCTTTAACTGTTTTTTGAGTTTAGTTTGTGTTTTAAGTGGTATGGCACTGGTAGCTGCAAATGAGGTGCTATACTAACCAACATAAATAGAACACTTGGTAGCTACTTTTTTCATCATGTGACTTTACATCCTGTATGTTGGATATTTAAATGAATAACCAGAACAATCTATATACTAATTTTCCCAGTTTTCATCCAGATTCTAACCAGATTTTTCCCAAATTAGCCATTTATAGTCAAGTACAAAACTTTTTAAACTATGTGTTCAACACAAAAGTGGAAAAAGTGATTTTAAGCAGATGCAAACTGATATTCCATGATTTATTTGATCTATAAGTCTAATAAGTTATGCTCTTAACTATAAATCCCAACAGTTATTTAATTTTAATATACTTTAACCTACAAAAACAGCTCAACAGATGCTAAATAATATTTTCAATTAAACTGGAAAAATAAAAAATTCTAAAAAGTGTTAAAGTGACTTAATTTTTACCAAATTAATAATTGTTAAATTCATTTCTCCAAATTTTATATAATATTTTACGCTCATCTCCTTAACATGGTGCGTTAATTTAATATTGTTCTTATGGTTTTGTTTATCCATTTGATGCCATTATTGCAGATAAATTGGAAAAATTTGATGTATGTATTGATATTTCTTTTGGAAACTCCTCTAAACATATTTAGGAATGGTCTAAGGAGTGAATGTCTATTTTCAGCATTATTCACATGATTGTCGCCTTCTGCATATCTTCTGATGGAATGGTTAATTATCTGATGTTTTTTAACCAATTTATGGATTTTTAGGTTTGAATATGTGGTGAAATCATCGGTAAATACTTTGACTGGTTTTTTGCAATGTATTTCGAGTTTTTGATGTATTAATTGCTTGGAAAGGTTTTTTTCAACTGAAAAAATTATTTTTCCCTTTTCTCTTTCGACAATCGTTAGGATTGGTGGTTTATCTTTGTCCCAAGTCCCTCTTCCCCTTATTTTAAGCCCTCTTCGTCGAGTGTTGGTTTTTTTAAACCTTTATCTCCTGAAGAATGATACATTTCATCAATTCGATTTCACCAGAAATCGAAGGATCTTTAGATTTTCTAACCAGATTTTCTCTGAAATCTCTTGCTAAACGATAAACACTCTCCCATTTATGTCCAAGTTCTTCTGATAACCGTTTCACACTTTTTTTATCAAGATTTATGAGAATATATAACATTTCACCCATTGGAAGTTTTTTATTTGCAAATATAGTGTCTGTAAGGGCACTGAAATTCAATCCACATTCATTACATGAATAACGTTTAGTTTTACCTTGAAATCCACGGTTTTGTATGGACAATGAGTTGCATTTAGGACAATGAATTCTTCCAGCCCATCTTATCTGCCGAAAAATCTCCATAGCTCTATTTTCATCTGGAATAAACAAATCCAATACCAAATCAACATCTTTCATAATTATATATATTTTGCGCTTATCATATTTAAACTTTCGCACTATATAAGGGACATGAGCGATATTTTATTATTCAATTTCCTTTTCAATTATTAAAACCGATAACTTATTATAAAAACTAATCTTTATTTGGAAAGTTATAGTAAAATAAACTGTAAAATGTCATTTTTTAACAATATGGAAGATTTTAGGATCTAGTAGCTAATTATAAATTTATATAAATTATATACGAATAATAAGGAAAATTATAATCATGTTATATTTAGAAGCTAAGAATTGATTGATAAGTACCTTTTAATTTGATAAATGGTTCAGCACGCTTGACCATAACGCCCATTTTTTTAAGTTCTTCTAATTTTTCAAAGTGATTCCCGTTATTTTTGGCACTGATAATTCTTGTTGCAGAAATTTTACCAATTCCTGGGACTCTTAAAAGCTCTTTATATGAAGCTTGGTTGATCTCCACAGGAAACATATCTCTATTAAAGAGAGCTATGGAATATTTAGGATCCATTTCAGTGGCCATATTTCCATTTTCATCAAATATCAATTCTTCAAAGTCAAATCCATACGATTTAATCAAAAATTCAGCCTGATATAGTCTTGATACTCTTTTTGGATGGGGACTTCCATGATTTTCAAGCGGTGTATCCTCTATTGGAGTAAATGCGCTGAAATAATTTCTTTTAATATCAAATTTATCAGAAAGCCAGTTAGCTCTATTTAAGATTTCTTCGTCACTTTCTTCTGTGGCACCTACAATAAATTGTGTGGTCTGCCCAGAAGGAGCATAGTTTTCATGCTTTTTTGTCAATCTGTTAATCCATTTCATCCTTCTTATAATATCTATTTTGTAATTTTTTGTGGTAGTAAGCTCATCAAAACCACCAGGAGTTGCTGCTTCTATATTTACACTTACTCTATCAGCCAAGCTCATGGCTCTTTTAATAAGTTCATAGGATGTTCCTGGAAGGATTTTGAGATGAATATATCCATTATAATCATGGTTATTTCTAAGCGCACTGGAAACCTCTATCATTTTCTCCATTGTCGAATCAACCTCTCTTGAAGTACCCGAACTTAAAAATAAACCTTCAACATATTTTTTATTGTAATAATCTAGAAAAATACTGGTGAGTTCTTTAGGAGTAAATTCAACACGTTTAAATTTTCTGTTGCTATGATTTATACAGTATTTACAATCATTTGAGCATTTATTACTCATTAATACCTTAAATAAAGGCACACAACATCCACTAGAAGATGTGCTATAATAAATTCCAGGAAGAGCTGGAACCTCTTCAGCATTATATTTAAGCGAACTCGTCACATAATTGCAAAGATCGTATTTAGCTGAATCTGTGAGAACATTTAATTTTTCAAGGTAATTCATGTACAATAATATGATACTAAATGTTTATTAATTCTTTGGTTTATTTTACTGGGTTATTATCTAACTTTCCAAATCAACTGAGCGTTTTGGCGTTTGTTCATACGGGTTTAGAAGATCATTGATCATAAAACTTGTCTTTATATTAAGTCTTTAAAAAATTATAAAAATTGTTTTCATTAAAACGATTGTTAAAAAACTGAAAACAATTTCTGCCACAAAAAATTGCCAGATTTTTTTAAATTAAGAAAAAACAAAATCCGGAGTTCATATTAACTTATAAACTGGTTCATAAATTAATTCTCTCTTGGTGGTGGGTATATAATAGCACCTTAACTTACTTTTTTTGTGAAAATACGATTCTTGATGATCTAATTATTCAAAAATTTAAACAGAGAAGGCAAAGCAATAACTATCAATAAAAATTCTCATTTTATACGTTCTAAATTCAAAAAACCAATATATAAGCGTTTTTTTCCGGATTTTAAACCAAAAAATTTATACTATAGAATATCACAACCTTCATTTTGTCCCTAAATGCACATTTTGCATTTACACACATGAAACGGGGGCGATATAATTAAGCCGGGATTTTGGGTTGCACTGCTAATTGTGTTAGCAATAGCATTGTACACATTACCCTCTTTTGGGGGGATAGAAAATCAGAGTTCATTTAAGGAAAATGCAATATTTGGTGCAGATTTAAATGCAAATAGCCATGTTTTAGAAGTGAATGCAGCATCATCCTTGACTACAATGTCATACTACTACCAGAAAGTTCCAGTATACAAGTCCAAAAAGGTTGCAACCTATACTTACAAGTATGTGAAAGTAAGGTCAAAAAAGAAGGTTTACTACAAAAAAGTTAGAGTACGTACCTACAGGTACGTGAAAGTAGTAAGCTACTATAAAATAGTTAAATACAATGTATCCACAGCAAAAACGACGAAATATTATGGACCTAACAGTTATAGTGTGAACTCAGATAAAGTTTCAGCTACGGGGGCGTATTGTTCTTGTGGCTGGTCTGATGGTTACTATCGACATGGTACAAATATTTTTCTAAATTACTGTCCTGCGTGCCATAGATATGGAACACTTTCCGTAGAAATTGGGAGTGGTAGTCACAACCCAGAAGGCATGTTTTACTGTACTCGTTGTGATGCTGACTATTGCCTTGTGCATGGAAAAATTCACGTAAGTGGATCAAGTGTTAAATTAACTTCAGCTCCAGCAACAAATCCAGTTCCTAATCCACCAACAAATCAACCTACAAACCCACCAACAAATCAACCATCAAATCCAGATGAAAATTCAACGACAAATGATACTCCAAATTCCTCACCTCAATGTTAAAAAAAAAACCACAAAAATATTAAAACGTAAAAAATTGAAATAATCAATTTTTTTTATTTTTTATTTTTTTTATATAGTAAGGATTGAATTATTAAGATTTAGAATTAAAATTTAATTTGATTAATTTGAAAACGAAACAATATTAAGCATGATTAGGAATGTTTATTTGGCATGATTTAGATAATATCTTTATAAGTCTAAGGATGGTGAACTAATGTTATTATATATTGTTTTGGCGATTGTAGGAATTATATTACTTATTTGTATTATTGTGTTCATTTATACTTATAACAGCCTAATTAAGCTGAGAAATAGAGTCAGAAATGCTTGGTCACAAATAGATGTTCAATTGAAAAGAAGAACAGATTTAATACCTAATTTGGTTGAAACAGTTAAAGGATATGCTAAACACGAGAAGGGCGTATTTGAAAACGTAACAAAGGCACGATCCAACCTTATAAATGCAAAAACGGTTAAGGAAAACGAAATGGCGAATAATCAGCTGACCGAAGCTTTGAAAACCCTCTTTGCAGTGGCTGAAAACTATCCTAACCTTAAAGCAAATGAAAATTTTAAGGAATTACAAATGCAATTATCTGAAACTGAAGACAAAATAGCTTATTCCAGACAATTTTACAATGACACGGTTTTAATGTACAACAACAAATGTCAAATGTTTCCCAGCAATATAGTAGCTAATTTTTTCAAATTTAAAGAATCTGAATTCTTTGAAATCGCTGAAACAGAAAGAGAAGTTCCAAAGGTCGAATTTTAGGTGGTAATATTGAATAAAAAAATATATTTTATATTATTCCTAATGGTTTTTTTATTTTCTGTTTCCCTAATTCCTAATACTTCTCATGCCGAGGATAGAAGTTATTCTATTCCCTATGCCAACATAGAACTTTTCCTACAGGAAAACGGTAATCTACATGTAAAAGAAAATATTCATTATTCATTTTCAGGAACATATCAGGGTGTTTATCGAGATATTCCTCTTAAAGCTGGCGAAAGAATAGAGAACCTAAAAATAAATACTGAAGGTGCTTATTCTTCTTATGAAATTAACAATAAGGGAAATATGGAGTCTATAAAGATATATCTTTACTCGGATCCTCAAAAGACGGCCCCTATCACAGATAGAGATGTGGATGTGATAATTGAATATGACTTTATAAATGTCATAAAAATATATGATGACATTGCTGAACTCCAATATAAGTTGTGGGGTGAACAATGGGCAGTGGATGTGGGCAAAGTAAATGCCAATATCCATTTAAAGTCAAATGAAGGTGTGAAATACTGGTTAAATCCACCATATTATGTTGAAAATTCTTTTTGGCAGGGATCAACTCTTCAAATTACCACTAAAAAAATTTCTTCTGGAAGATGGTTTGAGCTAAGGATGGCCATACCTAAAAATCAGTTTTCAAATAACACCACCTATGCTCAAAGGGTCAGGGCATCTGGATTAAGTGAAATTGAAAGGATACAGAATGAATATGCTAACGAATTAAACTTCAAAAATATTTTATACTTAATATTGGCGGTTTTAATGCTATTAAGCATAATTACACCGGTAATTATATATTATAAATTCGGTAGAGAACCTAAAATAGATTATCAGGCTGAATATGAGAGGGATTTACCAACAGATGATCCACCTGCAGTTGTAAATGCCATATCTGGCAAAGGTTTAGGAAAAAGAGTGGGAGAACCAAATATGGATGGCTTTAGAGCCACAATTATGGATCTAATAAATAGAGGATATTTAAATTTAGTGGATACTCCATCAAAACTGGAATATGAAGGAGATCAATCAATAAAATTAAAGATCAATAAAGATAAGGATCTCACGGAACTTAAATACTTTGAACTGGATGTTATAAGTTTCCTACGGGGTTTTGCAAGAGGAGGGGTCATATCTCTTGATCAAATGAAAAATGATTTAAAAAATCGTGAAATAGCAAAATCGTTTAGAGATTCTTACAATGTGTGGAAAGATGATCTTAAACGTGAATTTTTAAGCGACGAAACTATGAAAAGGATTTTTATAAAAAAAGGTGATACTTACCTGAAAATTTATGGTGTAGTTGCATTGGTCACCGCGATAATAGTTGCTTATATGACTATTTTTGATCCCTTACCAGTGGCAGTTTATCCTTTTTACGCATCCATTATTCTGGGAATAGTGGCATTAGTATCTTTGATTATGCCCCAACAAATTGCTGGTCAATGGACCACCCATGGTGAGGAATACGATGCTAAATGGCATAAATTTAAAAAATACATTCAGGACTTTAGTCTGATAAAGGAATACCCACCCGCCTCCGTTAAAATATGGAATAAGTTTTTGGTATATGCTACAGCTTTGGGAATTGCAGATCGTGTGAGAAAGTCCATGGAACTAGCAGTTCCAGGTGAAGATCTGGCAAAAAGTGACATATACATCTTCCACTATTATGGAGGATATATTCTCCTCTCATCCAGTCTGGATGATGGAATGAGCAAAGCCACCGGCGGCGATTTCGGAGGAGCTGGTGGAATCGGTGGAGTAGGTGGGGGATCTGGTGGAGGTGGAGGGGGAGCTTTTTAGACTTAGCACTTCCACTTAAAATCTCCTTCTTTATTTTATTTTTTGGTGTATCCTACTAAATTTTTAAATAACATCACAAATTACTAGATAATATGAGACTTGTCTTGGCAGGAACAGGAAGTGCAGTGGGAAAAACCACAATTTCTACAGGCATCATGAAAGCATTGTCTGATGAATATACGGTACAACCATTTAAGGTTGGTCCAGATTACATAGATCCTTCATATCACACACTTGCAACTGGAAATACTTCCAGAAATCTCGATTCCTTCTTTATGAGTGAAGGACAGATTAGAAACTCTTTTGAAAGAGGTTTAAACATTTCAGATTTAGGTATAATTGAAGGTGTAAGAGGACTTTATGAGGGTATAAGTCCTATTGACGATGTTGGTAATACCGCTTCAATTGCAAAGGCACTTGATGCTCCCGTGATACTGATTTTAAATGCAAGAAGTCTGGTAAAAAGCGCTGCAGCGGTGGTGATTGGGTTTAAAACCCTTGATCCCTCTATTAAGATTGAAGGGGTAATCCTGAATTATGTAAAAAACAAAAAACATTATCTTAAAGCCAAAGAAGCTGTTGAAAAGCTTGCAAAAACAGATGTAATAGGCGGCATCCCAAGAGACGATGCCATAAAAGTTGAACAAAGACATCTTGGACTTGTCCCTGCAGTTGAGCGAGAGAATATAATAAACTTTATTGAAAAATGGGGAAATATCATAAAAGAAAATATTGATTTAGATGCACTTTTGGCTATTATGAGAGAATCTGGAAGGCTTCCAGAGGGAAGAGCGGATCTATGGTATGAAGGGACCCATAATAAGGTTAAAATTGGAGTTGCAATGGATGAGATATTTACCTTCTACTATATGGAAAATATAGAGGCTTTAAAGGCGAATAATGCGGACGTGGTTCTATTCAGCCCCTTCCACGACGAGAAAGTTCCTGATGTAGATGCACTTATTTTTGGCGGAGGATACCCTGAAATCTTTGCAAGAGAACTTGAATCCAATAAATCAATGAGGGAATCAGTAAAAAAATTCCATAACGATGGTTATCCAATCTATGCAGAGTGTGGTGGGCTAATGTATCTTACAGATTCAATAAACGAACGAAAAATGTGTGGAATTTTTAATTATCCCTCCTGGATGACGAAAAAACCCCAGGCATTGAGTTATGTTATAGCAAAAGCCAGATATGATAACATAATATCCAAAAAAGGCGACATATTCAGAGGTCATGAATTTCACTACAGTAAAGTGGGTATAAACGGACCAGAACCCTGTTTTGCATTTGATATATTGAGGGGAAGAGGTATTATGAATTCATTAGACGGTTTAATGAAAGAAAATACAGTAGCAAGTTATATACACACACATATCGCCGCTTTTCCCAAGCTAGCCTCCAATTTCATTGAAGCAACAGAAAATATTTAATTTGGTGATTTGATGGAAATAAGGAACATTGACATATTTTCACCATTTATCGTGGTTTTTGGAATATTCTTATACCTGTCCTTTGCCGTATTTGCCTTTGTATTTCATATAAATGACATAAAAACACCGTCTTATATTGTCTTTTTTTATATTTTATTTGGAACAATCTTCTTTTTGTTGGGAGTATTTGCACCCTTAATCTGGAGAAAATATAGGGGAATTTCAGAATCAGCTTCAAAATACATGGCAAAACCTTCAGTTAAAACTAATCTATCTCGAATTTTCAATGAAAGATTTATTTTAGCTCTTGTATTGGTGGGAATTTTACTACAGTTTTTAAATATCTATTTTTTAGGAGGTATTCCATTATTAAGTGGATATCTAAAAGCTAAAGCAGTTTCACGGCTCTGGTTGATATCCTATCTCATTTTTTTGCCTTCAATTAATATTTTGCTTGCTAAATACAATAAAAAGCTTTATTATATCTTATTTTTTATTGGACTTATCTTATTTGCCGTTACAGGTTACAGAACCACTGCCATGGCCATAATATTGAGCGTTTTTATAACAACATTTTACACAATAAATTTGAAATTTAGATATTTTTTTACATTCACACTGATCATATTAGTTTTAGGGCTTTCTGTTGGTTATATAGCTACTAAAGCTATTGAATGGCAATATTGGAATTTAAATCCCTTTGAACTTCTCTTTTACAGGGCAGGTTTCACCCTAAATGTCCTGGATAAGATCACCCAGATGCAGGGGGCCAGTGGAGGCATATTATTTTATTATACACTAACAGGATTTTTCAAATCAGTTGATCCAAGGGCACTTGTAGGTGAAGTAGTTTTAGGATACCATCATTCCATTACATCTACCATTTTTGGTCCAGCTCTTTTGGACTTTGGATACATAGCCCTGGCAGTGCAGATGTTTATTATAGGATTGGTACTGAAATTAATGCACAGCATTCAGAAAATAAAGAAAGGAGTATATACGGCTTTATATGCTATAATTCTAGCTCATACACTTCTTTGGATTGAAACAGGACCAACGGATCTTGTGGTATGGATTTTCTTTCTTATGGCCATAATTTCACTATGTGTAGCATGGAGATGGGAGAAAATTCCATTTATAACTTCTGGAGGTTAAAAATGCAAATAGCTGTTATAGCTGAAATGGCTCCTGCCAAAGCCTTTATACCCATAATTCAGAGATTAGAAGCAGATATTATAGGTTTAACTCATGGGCATGGAGTTCGGGAGCTTCTGGCTGAATATTGCACCGAAATACATTCTATAGGAGAAAGTAGGGGAGGTGGAGCTTCCAAGAGATCTAACCTTAAAATAGCATCCCTGGTTATTGGAGATATTTTGAAGGTTATCAGATCACTTTCTGGGAGGAGGATAGATCTTCTTTTAAGTTGTGGGAACGCTGGAGATGTAAGGAAAGGTATAGCAGCCTCGAAAATACTGGGAATCCCTTCCATGCACATAGAACAGGATATTTACAATCCAATAGAGATGATAGCATATGCAAATCTTATAACAGTTCCATCAGATCGTTATAAGAACTTTGTCACAGAAAAATATGGATTAAACAATGTTAAGGTCATTGGAGGGTATCCAATGGCTTCCTATGTCGATGGAATCAACTTGAAAGAACCAGATACTATCAAAAAAAGTTATGGGCTGGATGAATTTATAGTTCTTGCTTTAGGAGGAGATTTAAGGGGTGAAGACATCCCATATCTTATAAAAACGGTAGGAAAACTTGACAAAGAAGTTTTAATTGTTCCATTTCGCTTTGATGCCGAATATGTAAGAAATATTGTCTCTTCTCCGCGATTGAAAGTTTTAGATGGGTTTGTGGATCTTTTAAGTCTTATGAATGCTTCATCAGGAGTTATATATGCCGCTGGAATGGGTATAACAATTGAAGTTGGTGTTCTCGGTGTTCCAGCAATTAAGATAGCTGGTTTTCACAAGAAACATGCCAGTATTGACCTGGCAGGGGAGCTGGACATACCTGTAGTTGAGCTGGAGGCTATACCTGGCGTGATTGACAATTTGAAACGTCCCAAAGGCAGCTGGCTAGTTGAAGCTGGTGAGAAGGCGGTTTCCAATGTTGTGTCCCTTATAAATAATTTTGATAGTGAAAAAAGTGGAATCAGTGGATTTGGAAGCTTTCGTAGGATATGGAATGCAAGAAAAGAATTTAGATGATAAATAAATTAAAAATTCTAATTTATTTTTTTTATTCTTTAAAAATAGATAATGGGTTTAATTCTGTTAATATTTTATAATTTAGTTTTTGATTGTTTAACTCCCATTTTTTACATTTATTTTTAATTTTTGCTGATAATATTGTCTTATCTGGACAATTATAATTGAACTAATATTATAAATATTTCTGGTTGTATTATTTAAATTTTATTAAAATATTATGAATAGTTATTATTAAATAGGTAATCTTAATTTTATTAATAAAATAGGGGGTGATAATATTAAAGTAATAATAAGGTCA
>VGTM01000062.1 GCA_016874685.1 Methanobacteriota archaeon | reverse complement strand
GAAACTTGATGAGAATGTACGTATAGAGCTTTAAAGGTGATTTTTTTATCATTTTAATTATGTTTTAAAATAATTTTTTCAAGAAAAATAACCTAAACCGCACCTTTCAGCTCCCTTAACTCCTTCTTCATCTCAGAGACCACACTGCATAACCGGTTATTTTGTCTTTTTAATTTTCGGAACTCATCCAAATTCACCGGGGAAACTGAATCTTTCTCAGATAGATGTTCAATATATATCAGGTAGATTTTTCTTAAACTCTCATGGTCGGCGAAATTTAAATGTTAAAATTAAAGTTTTTCTAAGGTTCAGGAAATTTTTTTCTTCGGAATCGATTTTTAAACGAAGATTTGTGAATATGTAAGGATATTATTTTTGATTACTGTATATATGAACAGTTCTCAGGATTAGAGCTGGAACAACAACGAAAAGAGGAGTTTTTTAATTAAATAATCCTTCTTATATGGGGCAATACATCAATTAACAATTCTTGAGCATCATTTTTGTCTATAACACGTCTTGCAACGATTTTGCCTGTTTTAAAAATAGTTACATTTCTATTTGAGATTTCCAGCATTACAATTCCCATTTTTTCTGAACATTTAACATCTCCTAATTTTTGGAGTTCTTCACAGGTGTCTTTGATGTTTATTTCATATGGCAATTCAGTTTCAAACATTATTTTATCTTGCTCATCTTTACAGGGTTTATAGATTACTAGATCCTTTTTTTGATCAGCGTATCCTCCTATATCTAGAGTAACTCGTTTAAATCCTACAGCCTTAAGTTCAGAATCTATGTGATCCAATGTACCTTTGTTTAAAACTTTTTTTAAATCTCCGACCTCAATTCTAGCAATATCTTTATCATCTCTAACCCTAACAATATCTACGCCAGCCATATTCTTTATCAGTGATTCTGCGTAGCTAATTCGATTTATCTTTTTAGGAGTTAATTCTGTGTTTTCAGATATTCTGGTAGCAAAACAAGTTGTAGATTCAGAATATTGGATATCAAACATTTTTAGAGCTTCTCTTACTTCTTCACTGGTCATTCCAGCATAAACAAGTGGGCTCAATATATTTTTAGTGTAATTTACCATTATCCCGGGTCTGTCTTCTAATAAGTCGCTTATGTTAGTTCCGTCAGCTATATGATCAAATCCCAAATCTTTTGAAAATTCTTCTAACTTTCTGTACATCTTTTTTTTACAAATATAACATCTATTTGGAGTGTTTGATCTGAAGGATTCATCTTCTAAGAAGTCTTCCAAAGCCACAATATGTTTGATACCTATTTTCTCAGCAATTTTTTCTGCATTACTGACACAATCAGGGGGTAAAACTCCGTTGTCAACAGTTACTGCAGTTGAATCATTACCAACATCTTTTACAATCTTTGCAACCAGAGTGCTGTCTGCACCTCCTGAAAAAGCCACCAATACATTCTTATCCTGGAGAAATTCTTTTACTTTTTCGATTTTTTCTACGAGTTCCATAAAATCTGCCCTAATTTTGTTAATTTAATAGATAGCAGTGAATATGATATATTTTTTTAATAGAATCATTGAATTATTAAAATTTTGAATTATTAAATATTATCTTAGATATTTTATTTTTGTTTAATATTTAGTATCAGCCAGAGGTATTCAGATGTTTTTTGATGTATTTTAAGACTGCAATGGCATCTTCTTTTTTAATATCCACTGCCTTCTCATTTAAAAATTTTTTAAGCGCATTTATTGTATCTGGATTAAGATCGACCTTTTTTAAAAGGCCATTGTAGGTTCTTCTTGGATAATAAATGGATTTAGAAGTTTCAATTAGTTTATGAAACTCTTCTTTAGATATTAATCCTGATTTAACTGCTTTCTGGAGATTGTAGTTCATACTAATAAAGGCTTCTGAAAGCTGCTCTGAGGTTTCTGGATTGAAGACCACTGCAACATCGTCGTCAGATTCAATCATACCTTCCTTGTACTGCCGATAAACATATCCTATACCTACCATTCCAAAATCATCAAGCTCAGATGCTCGAAGAGCCCCCATACTTGCCCCTCCCACTACATTGACACCGTTATTAAGGGCGTTTAGTATCTCACGATGAGAAACTGCAGGTTGTTGGTGGAAAACTCCATCAATAATAGCTATTATATCTGGATTATCTTCTAAAGCCTCCAGTATATCTCCTCGTTTTACAGGGGGACGATAATCTGCATCTAAAATTTTAGATGCTTCATCTGGATGGAGTGAAGGTCCGGTGAACACTATGATCTTTTTATTTTTCGATTTCAAGCCTTTTCACCTTAATGTCTCCTTTCTTATTTTCGAATTGTGTTTTTAAATGTTATGGTTTAATTACAGAAGATAAATTCTTTATTGATTGTCTATGAATTTGCACTGGTTAATTATTTTAGACTGTCTCCAATAAATTTTCGTTTTCTTCAAATAAAATCTCGTAACCCTCTTTTATAAGAAAAATGGAGACTAAAACTCCAATAACAGGATCCGCCTGCCATAAACCATAGAAGTAATTCAATAAAAGCCCGATCAATAGAGCTACTGATAAAAACAGGCATGCAAGCGTCTGTTTAGAATCCGCTATTAAACTTTTGCTTTTTAGAGTTTTTCCAGTTTTGTATTTCATGTAGAACAGGATTGGCATTACTATTATAGATGCTAAAGCTATAAATATCCCTAAAAGGCTTGGGTCTGTAATTTCCTCCATATAAAGCTTTTTTAATGATTCATAGAACACATAAATCCCTAAAACGAAGAAACTATAGCCAACATATTTCAAAGCCTTTTTTTCGACTTCTTCTTCCTCTTCATCTGATATTCCATGTCTTCTGAATCTCCAAACCAGTATAATACCTGATAAAGATTCCACAGCACTATCCATGCCAAATCCTACCAGTGAAATACTGCCGGCCAGTATTCCGGCGAATAGGGATAATATTCCCTCTGCAATATTATAGATAATGGTAAAATATGATAGATTCAAGGCTCTTTTTTCTAATTCAGATTTCATGATTGCACTGATTTTTATTTATATAGCTTTATATACATTTTTTAGGTCAATTGTTTTAAAGAATGAAAGATATCTTTGGATAATTAATTCAAGTAATTAATTCAAGCTATAAAACATTTTAAGAGTTTACTACTAATTTTTCATATATTTCAGAATAGGACGAATAAAAATATGTAAGACAAATAATATCAAAAAAAGGATAAATACATAGGAATGAATTCTAAAAGCCAGGCTTTTCTGCAGTAATCCCAATGTTAGATACTCAAATGTTCTAAAATAGGTTATACTCAGCCCTGCAATGATCATAATAACAGTTACAATTCCAGTGCCCAGTGTAACATCTTTTTGGCAGTTCTTTGATTTAACATTTTTCCTCCTTCAAGAACTTATCCTCCTTCAAGAAAATTCTCATTCAGATTTCCAGTATTTGAATATCCTCTACTTTCCCAATAGCCCTTATAATTCACATTATCAGACAATTCAATTTTTGTTACCCATTTAATCCATTTGTAGCCCCATTTGCTCTCAGCTACAAGTAGGAATGGAAAACCTCTCTCAGGGGGGATGGTAGCATTGTTCATTTTATAGGCAAGTATTATATTGTTTTTAAAGAAGTATTCCAGTGGAAAAGAGGTTGAATAGCCATCATAGGCATAAAATATTACTACTTTTGCATTAGGATTAGGATTTACCTCGTTTATCAAATCTCTTACCAGAATCCCCTTCCATAGAATGTTCACATCCCAGCCTTCAACACATTCTAATTTTACAACCTTTTCATAGTTTTGATGATTTGAAATAACTTCATCGTAGGTGTAATTTTTAGGATTGTATACTATTCCTGTAACTTCTAGGTGGTAATTTTTTAAATCAATGTATTGAGGACCTTTTATTGAATTTTCTCTAAAATCGTTCATTGAAGAAAGTTTTTGGCCCTGATACTCTCTGACTTCTACAGCATCCAATCTTATAGTGTTTGGTTTAAACAGATCCGCCATTAAATAAATAGAGATTCCTAAGACAATTATTAAAACTGCTATAATGATTTTTTTCACAATTAGAATCTCCCCAAGGTTTTTAATTATTTTTAATTCGTAAAAAACTTTAATTTTTTTAATTTATTATCAGCCGTTTATGCTGATAGTTTTCTGACCCTTTTTCCAACTCTTTCAGGGTCTACTGAAAATACTTCCAACTCAGGGATTATAACACGCACAACTGGTATATGAATCTCAGGTCGGGTTAGGTTCACATAAAAAACATTTTCAAATCCTTCTTTTCTTAAAAGCTTTAAAGATGTCTCTATATCTTTTTTGAAGGATTTACCGGCCCTGTTCTTAATTTCAGTAAGATCTACAGTTTCATCAGATTCACCAAACCAGTGTTTGTTTATCTTTTTCATTCTTTCATAACCTGCTTTTCTCATGAAAACAGCTCGTACAGTATCTTCACGGGTCCCATGAATCTGAGTTGCTCTGCTCTGTGCAACCTCTGTTAATGCTCTCAGGACTGCTATTTCAGGATCTAAGTGGGTTCCAACACCAAGTGTCAGTAAAGCAGGATCTTTTAGTTTAGTATCATCTGAGACTGCAGCAATGGTGGTGGCTTTTATATCTGCAGTTAAATCTAAAATTTTGACAGTTACCCCTGCGTCTTTGAATTTATCTAAAAGATCATTAATAATTGGATTTTCCACTCCCTCAAGATCTAACTCAGGTTTAATCTGACGATTTGCCTCAAAAATACTCCAGGCATCTCTTTCTATAACTTCCATGATCCCGTGGAATACAGCCTCTTCAATCCTATTTCCAGATGCAAGTCCGTTTGTATTTGATTTAAATAAACTGGTGCCTTTTAAGGGTGTGTAGGGATGATACACAGCATTTGCAGGTATCCAGTATTCCTTATCATTTCCTGCATTTATGGATTTCACCCAATCTAACTGAGTTTTTTGGGGATCAAAAAGTAATGGGGGAAGTATCAATGATTCAGGGTCTATAAAATTATTTATTTCCTCAACAGAATTGCTAATTATCTTATTTTCAATATCATAATCATGGATTTCAGCAGAATATCTTTCAAATGATTCCATCATTGCAGATGCTTTTGCCTGTGTCTTTGTAGCCCCTTTTCCAGCATAAATGCTTACCGCACCTTCTGCTGCAGAGGGTCTTATTGCCGAATAAACAGGTATCCCAACCCTATCTAGATGGGTTATCTCAGCAATTCGGGTAACTCCTGCAGCCTTAAGCTTATTTTCTACGTTTTTTATGGTTTTGCTTGGAGGAATTGCACGATGAGTGCATCCAAAATATTTTATGGGAACTTCAGAGAACATTAAATCACTTAAGGTCTTTTAACTTCTTTATACTTACATATTATCTGGATTTTTATTTATTTATCATTTGGCATCTGATTAATAAAAGGTAATCAAAATCATTCTAAAATACTTCATTGAATTAATACTTTTTTTAAAAATTAGGAGTTTATCTTCTGAATCCGAACATGGTTAGTATCATCAACAGAAAAGCAAATGCCATTGTAACTATCCATATCAAACGATTCCAGTGAAATACTTTGGCCCCATCTAAGACGCTAAATGGTATTAAATTGAAGAATGCTAAAAAGCTGTTCACTGTTGCACCCAATGCAAATAAATAGTAAAATATTCCTGAAAATGCAGATAAATGCATAAGCATAATGAATAACAATGCAAGGATTAGGTTTGTTACAGGTCCTGCTAATGAAATCTTTCCATTTTCATCTTCTCTAATATACGTTCCATGGATATAAACAGCTCCCGGGGCTGCAAAAACGAACCCAAATACAACTGCAGTCACTAAAGCTAAAAATAGACCTTCTAGCCACATTTTATACTCTGCCCAGTACCCATATCTTATAGCTACATATTTGTGGGCCAATTCATGAAATATGAAACCCAATCCCACAGCAACTAAAGTAACTGGCATTAATGTTATAGTAGCACTAATATTGCGTCCAGAGAATATGAAAGCAAAAACAAATGCTATGACCAGTGTTGAAATTATAATATCTCTAATCTCATTTGATGTGAATTTTACCATATTTTAAAAAATGCGCTTTTTACATATAATGATTTCTATTTTTAATTGTCTCTAACATATAAACTATCTTTTAGAAAATTGGGCCTTATTTGGATATATTAACCAGGGATATAATAGTATGACTCAGTGTTTGGCAAATATTCTTCTTTTTATATGTTTATTTGTTTCAAAATGTTCATAAACACTGTTGTTTATCTATCAACGTATTAGAATAAATAATTTTATTTCACATGTTTAATAATTTTATAAATTAAATAAATTTATAATTTGATAAATATTAACTGATAATAACTACAAAAAAGCAAAATATAAACCCAATAGTCTTCATATCTATTACAAATATAAATTAAACTATCTGGATAACTATAAAGCGATATTGACGTTGAAATTTCAGTATGTTTAGGTATATCATAAAAATTTTTAAAATGATCGGATTAGATCCAAAATGTCAATGAAATGTGAATACTGCTGGTTAGGCGTATATGGAGATTTGATTAGGGAGACAGAGAATTGGAAAATTTATCTGGCGCCAAATCAAATGTATCTTGGAACCTGTGTAGTTGTTTTAAAAAGAAGTTCTAGAAATTTAATGGATTTAAAGAGAGGAGAATGGTTTGATTTCGTTGAAATTGTTAAAAAATTGGAATTCGGCCTAAAAAGAGCCTTCAATCCAACTCTCTTTAATTGGAGCTGTTTTAAAAACGCTGCATATCGAAATAATCCTCCAAATCCTGAAATTCACTGGCATTTCATACGCGCTACCAAATAAAATTGAATTTTCCGGTTTAGTTTTTCAAGACCCCAACTTTGGATATGTTCCATTACCTGTAATCAGAAATATTCCCAGAAAAGTTATGGAAAAGATCAAAGAAGAAATAAAAAAGAATTTGTAGCAAAAATATTTTTTGGATCAGAATTTGGGAATAGGATATTTATCTGCCATTATTCAATGATATGATTTTTATAAGATGTTTTTAGAATATAGAATTTAAGTAAATTGACTTTTATTTACAAGAAGTGTTAAATACTGTTTGATACCAATGTGAGATTCAAGTTTTTAAAAATAAAAAAAACTAAATTATCGAAGTTGGATTTCTTTCATTCCTTATGATTAAGGCATTTAAATTTCACTGATAAGTGGTATAATGAAACTTTCAAAAATTCTCGATGATATGTATAAAGAAAATATAGATTCTATGCTGGTCTTAAAACCTGAAAATATTACCTATTTATCTGGTTTTAGGTCTTCAAGTTATTCAATTTTAATATTAAAGGATGAACCTGTACTTTTTATTCCAAAAATGGATCTTGACGAAGCTATGAAGGATTCCAAGATCCAGGTTGAAGAACTAAAGTCCTTTGACAAAATTAAAGAATCATTAAGTGGAAATGTGGGAATTGAGAATTCTTTGAATGTTGAGACATTTAAAAGAATTCAAAATGACTTTGAAATTATAAACAGTGATATAATAGAAAGATCAAGGAGTATAAAATCGGAAAATGAGGTAAAAAATATTCAAAAGGCTGTTAATATTGCTGAAGCTTCCATAAAAGATGTAGAATTGGTGGGTAAAGAATGTGAAGTTGCAGCTGAAATTGAATACAATATGAGGATGAATGGATCTTCAAAATCTGCTTTTGATACCATAGTTGCCTCAGGTCCTAGATCAAGCCTTCCCCATTCAAAAATATCAAGAAAAACATTGGAAGATCCTATTATGATAGATTGGGGAGCAATTTACAATAACTATTGTTCAGACATGACAAGAACGTTCATCAAGACGGAAAAGCAGGAAGAATTATTGGATATAGTTATTCAAGCTCAAAAAAGGGCTATAGATGTTATAAAACCCGGTATAAAAGCTTCTTATGTAGATAAGGTGGTGAGAGAAGTTTTTGAAGAATTTGGTTATGAAAAATCTTTTATACATTCAACGGGTCATGGTATCGGCCTTGAAGCGCATGAAAGCCCGTCATTATCTAAAAAAGAAAAAACAAAACTGCAAAAAGGGATGGTAATTACCCTAGAACCTGGAATTTATCTTAAAGGAAAATTTGGTGTAAGAATTGAAGATATTGTTTTAATAAAAAATAAGGCCAAGGTTTTAAATAAAACCCAAAGAAAGTTAAGGTTATTATAATCCATATTAGTTTTAGATGCTTCTAACTAAATTTCTTTTCCAAACATTTACAGTTCCATTGATAAGAATTAATCTTTGGATGAAATGAAAGTTTATTTCGATAATTAAAAATTGGATTAAAAATTGAAATATTCTCACATAAGAATAAAAAAAATATAAATTCCAATTAATATAATTAAATACAAATTACTTATATTACTTGAATAAAATATTAAACTGGTGGAAAAAAATGGCTGTAATCCCTAGTGTGTTATCACCTATCTCAAGTGTTGTTGATAATGCCATACCAGATAGATTTCTAATTAGGATACAAGAAATATTAATTAGAAGTGGGATGTATGTAAAAGCTTCTGATCTGATAACACTGGGACTTATAACAAGTATAGGGTTGGGTATTGTTTCTATTATTATATCTTCTATATTTGGACTCAATCCTCTCTACGGGATCGTAGGATTTATAGTGCCGCCTGCTGTTCTCGCTGCGTGGATATTCTTTTTAATGGAACGTAGGGTCGATGCTATTGAACAATCAACTCCTGATTTCCTAAGACAGATTGCATCCTTGCTTAGGGCTGGAGTTGGTCTTGAAACAGCTCTTGAGGATGTTGCCAAACATGGTGGTGGCCCTCTCAACGATGAGTTGAAAAGGGCGGTAATCGAAATAAAGATAGGTAGGACTTTCGATGACGCTATACTATCAATGGGTGAAAGATTAAAATCTAAAAATTTAGATAGGACATTCAGAATGATAATGGAGGGCAGAAAAGCTGGTGGGAGTTTGTCAGATGTAATCGAAACTGTAGCTGAAGATCTCAGAGCGGTTCTGGCTCTAAAAAGGGAGAGAAAAGCAAATGTGATGATGTCCGTAATGTTTTTGGTGGTAGCTGCAATCATTGCTGCTCCATTTGCATTGGGTATGATAATGGTTTATACATCATTTATCGAAACATTAGGTAAGAGCAATCCATTACTGGGGGCTTCGGTTATTGCTGCGAGTGGTTATATAGTTATTCACTCTTTAATAGCCTCCATTTTAATTGGTATTGTAATGTATGGTAGTGCAAGAAAAGGCATAAAATTTGCATTTCTTTTGGTACCTGCAGCATATGGGATATTTATCGTAGTAAGAATATTTGCAATGTCTTTGATGTCACTTTAGTTGGTGTAATTATGAAAATATTGAAAGAAGAAAGAGCACAAGGTTCAGCTGAGCTTATACTGCTTGTGGGTGGTGTAATCGTAGTTGCAATTGTGGCAGCGATTACTTACAGAAACTATCTAAATGGAATTGGAAATCAAATAAACACTACTGAGTTGAATAATGTCACAAATGCCATAAATGGCCTAAAAAATAAATTCCAATAGAACAAATTTCAATTGCTTTAGATTTTATGCTGATTTCAGAATTGAATATGGTAATAGAATTACTGAAGTGTGAGCTTTATTTTTTTTATATTTTATAAATAAACATATTTAGAAAATTTTTTTCAAAAATTATCAATTAGACAGTAAAACTGTTTTTTTTTGATAGATTTTGAGAAAATCCACAACAATAATAAATTTAAAGAATTATTAAATGAATCTTTAATTTAGAGAATTTTAGGAGAAATAAAAAGGTTGTAATAGATAAATAAAGAGTATTAAAGATCTATTGCGTTTCAATATTTATATGTTCTTTTTGTATCAAATGAATTAGTAAATTAGATATACTTAGCATTACAGAATTTAAATTTGGTTTTAAAGCATGAAAGGGTGGCATGTTCATGAAAATGTTAATTAATGGAAATTTAATAGATAAAGATGAAAAAATAGAAATTAAAAACCCTGCAAATAACAAAATCATAGATATTGTACCTCTCGGAACTCGTGAAGATGCTAGCAATGCGATAATGGCTGCATTCAATACAAAAAAAGCCATGGAAGAGATTTCATCACGAAAGATTTCAGAGAGTTTATACGATATTTTTGAGGAGTTAGAAAAAAATTCAAAAAAATTTGCTGAAATAATAACATTAGAATCAGGTAAACCAATAAAAGATTCTAAAGAGGAGGTAAAACGTTCTTTACAAACCATTAAACTTTCTGCAGAGGAGTCAAAAAGGATATATGGTGAAACTATCCCAATGGACGCCTGTATGGGTGGTAAAAATGTTCTAGGATTTACCATCAAGTTGCCATTGGGAGTTGTTGGAGCAATAACTCCTTTTAACTACCCTATGAATCTAGCTATTCATAAAATTGCCCCTGCAATTGCAAGTAAAAATACAGTTATTCTGAAACCATCCATAAAAGCTCCACTGGCTGCATTGAAGCTTGCACAAATAATGGATAGTTATCTTCCAGATGGAGCTTTAAATGTGGTAACAGGAAGAGGAAGTACAGTTGGCGATGAGATCGTGACCAACGACATGGTTGATAAAATATCCTTCACTGGAAGCATAGCAACTGGTACCTACATTTCAAAAAAAGCTTGTATGAAAAAATTAACCCTAGAACTTGGTGGAAATGATCCCTTAATTGTACTTGAGGATGCAAATATGGATAAAGCTATAGATGGAGTGGTAAAAGGTTCTTATCTAAACGCAGGTCAGGTATGTATAGGTGTAAAACGAATCATTGTCGATAAAAAGGTAGCCGATAATTTTGTTCAGGAATTGGTAACTAAAACACAGAAAATAAAGGTCGGCGATCCAATGGATCCAAAAACAGATGTTGGACCTCTTATAGATGAAGATGCAGCAATTAAAGTTGAAAAAGTTGTTCATGAAGCTATAAATGGTGGAGCAGAGCTTTTATGTGGAGGTAAACGTGAAGGTGCATTTTATACACCCACGGTCCTGGATAATGTGGATGCTAAAATGGGAATTGTTCAGAATGAGACTTTTGGACCAATATCACCTATTGTTCGGGTGGAAGGGATTGATGAGGCATTAAAGGTTGCCAACGATACAAAATATGGACTCCAGGCAGGTATATTTACAAACAATTTAGGAAATGCAATTAAAGCAGCAAAAGTTTTAGAAGCTGGAGGGGTCATGATAAACAAGCAATCGACTTATCGCACCGATAATATGCCTTTTGGTGGATTTAAGATGAGTGGACTTGGTAAAGAAGGAGTGAAATATGCTGTTGAAGATATGACTAGAACTAAGTTAATAGTTGTAAACATGATATAAATCTGAATTAGCGTAGATTTAGGGAGATTTAAGAAATAATATAAGAAACTAAGTGTTCTATAAGTGATTAAATGTAAAAAATGTAAAAAGAGTTTCAAATAACCTTTAAAGAGTTAGGAGAATTTTGATTAACTTGACTTTTTAGATTTTTGTTTTTGTGTATTGAATTTTTACAGTTTTTTCCCTGTTTTTTGGGCTTAATTTCATGTTTTATATGTTTTCTTTGGCTATT
>VGTM01000061.1 GCA_016874685.1 Methanobacteriota archaeon | reverse complement strand
TAACTAATACTGATGAACCAGTGGTAACAAGATTTTATGTGATAGAAAATGAACCACTAATTTTAAGGTGTTACCACTGCGAGAGGATCATGGATGAGGTTGAGGTTGAATCTCAGTTTTAGAACATTTGATCAGAAAATAAAATTCAATGAAACAAAAAAATTCTTTTTCTAGTTATTTGTGTATCATTTTTTTTACTATGTTTTTTTTTATTCGTTTTTTTCAATGAGTTGGATAATTAATTTTTTTAAATTAGTTATACATATTTTTGAAAATTTATTCAAATAAAAAATTTTATTTAAATGATATTTAAAATAAATTTAATTTCAAGCCAATCAATCTTTTAAATATTTTGCAAGTCTTTTAGCAAGAGCAATTATGGTAAGAATGGGAGGAACTCCAGGAGAAGTTGGAAAAACGCTTGCATCCACAACAAAAAGCCCATTAATCTCTGTTTCTAAATTTTTATCAACAACCTTTCCTATAGGGGCTGTTCCTCCAGGATGGGCGCCTCTGGGATGTGTAGATACAAATGTCTTTGGATCAACACCAGCTTCTGCTAATATAGATCCAGCAATTGCTGAACCCCTAGCTAAGAATTTCACATCATTTAAGGTGTTGTTTTTTATCACTTTCTTTTCTGTAACTCGACCTGAAGTCTCATCCTTTATCTTGACCATTATTCCAATTATATCTTTTTTACTGGCTCCAAATTTCTGGAGCTCTTGCAGTAGATAGTTTGAAAAATGGGGCGATAATATAAAGTCATCAAATTCTATCAGGGCGTTCATCTGTACTTCTTCATTAAATTCAATATCTCTCAAGATCCCACCAACAGTAACAAAAGTGTCCATAAAAAAGCTGACCCCTGCTTTTATACCTGTTTTTCTTAATAATCGAGGAGTTTCAACAGCACCAGGTGATAAAATCACAATATCTGACGTGAAAACTTTGTCATAACTCCTCACACCCATAATTTCACCTTTAATGGCCAGTAAATCAGTTACGGGAGTGTTTTCTATGATTTTTACCCCGAATTTCTTGGCTTCTTCTATGAATTTTATGGCAGTCCATTTTGCATCATTAGGACATCCAAAAGAGCAATTACCACAGGGTTCACATTGTTCAGGATCAATAAATTTGGGCATTTTTTTAATATCAAACCCCAGAGATTTGGCTGCGTACATTATTTTTTTGGTTCCATTACCAAAATGTGAATCTGGAAGTGCATTAACATTCAACTCCCTCTCTACTTCATCAAATTCTTCTCTAAGATCTATTCCCATATCTTTCAAAACGTCTTCAGAGGATCTTACAGCATTTCCCGCTGAAACTAAGGTTGTACCTCCGACACAAACTGTTTTTAGAAGATCCAAATTGGTTTTTAAAGTTTCGTAACATTTATGGGCCTTTTTAGGTTCTATATATGGCCCTTTTTCTATTATAGTGACAGGCATTCCAGATTTTGCAAGTTCCATTGCTATGGTTGCTCCACCAGCTCCTGATCCCACAACTATAACCATTGTATTGAATCCCCATTTATTTGTTATTTTTTTCTCTTTTCTTCTTTTTTTATTTAGATTTACTTTACTTAGAGTTATTTTTTTTATTTTTTATTCCATAACTGATATTGCTTTCATTGGACATGATGAAGTGCAAAATCCGCATCCGATACATAACTGATCGTCTATTCCAATTTCCCAGTCATCCATTACGCATATGGCCTTAACAGGACACAGTGATAGACATGCCCCGCAATCCACACATTTCTCATCGTCCTTTTTTACCACTTTTTTTATGGGATTTACTTCAATACCACGCTTTTTTATGTATTCAATGCTCTCCTGTACCTGCTTTCCATCAATCTCTACGAGCATTTTACCTCCTCTGGGGCTTATATCAGCTCGTAATATATTAAAATTTATATCATATTTTTTCATTGTATCAGAAATTATGGTTTCGTTGACTATAATGGGCGAAAACCTTAACCAAGCTCTCATAAAGATTCTCCTATTTATTTTTTCTTGAACTCTCTCCTATCAATCTGGAGATATCCTCTGTTGTTATCATGCCCTTTACTTTGTTGTCTTTATCCACAATGGGCAACCCTGAAATTTCATATTTATCTATTCGTCTTGCAATAACATCTACTGGCTCTTCTTCCCTTGCTATAACTACTTTTTTTGTCATAACATCTTTTAGGTCAGTTTTTCCTCTAGCAACAGCATCTGCTATGTCCCATGATGTTACAATACCCATAAGCTTCCCTTTATCATCCACAACCGGAAGGTGATTGATACTATTTTCCACAAGTTTTTTTGCCACATCATTTATTTTCTCTGTAGGACGGGCTATTATCACTGGTTTAATTTTTATGTCTTTTATCAGTATAGAGGGTTTTTTAATTTCCAGGGGTTTTACAAAGTGATCTTTCGATGGTAATTTTTCAACAGGATTTGTAAGATAGAATTTACCATTTATTATCCACTCTTTCAGCTCTTCTGCGATTTCTTCGGCCTTTTTATATGAAGATAGAGGAGAAGTTGGAATTTCCACACCGTTTATCTCAATTTCACCGGTTTTTAATTCTGCGTAATTGGTTTCCCTAACAACTGGGCGACTTCTTCTGGCTATACCATAGTCTATAACGCGGCATGTGATATTTTCATCACTTATAGCTGTTCTTGCAGCTATTTGCTCATTTAGGATAGGTATTGGTACTCCAACTCCAGTATACAGAGTTGGACCATATTTTGGCATGCTCGCCCCTCGAACATAATCAGGATCCATTTTTTTCATATCACCTTTAAGCATAAGAGTCCCAGCCGCACTTACAGGTACATCGTTCATTCGCTCCACTTCAGTGGCATGTTGCGTTCCTTCTCCAATTATGAATCCTTCTCCGCCACATAAAAATATCTTTGTACCAGTCCCAATCGTCTCAAAATATGGATCATTTAGAAGTGGGCTGAGCTGTCCTGCACTTGAATAAGTAATATTTCCAAATTTAGGTAAAAGTGTACCCATATAGGTATAAAGAGTCTCGTCAGTCGAATTTGTTGCCACTGCATAGTTTTGATAACAATTTCTTGGGTTAACCATTATTGCCTGATTCAGTTTATCCATGGTGATGTAAGTTTCAATTTTTTTTTGAGGATAGCAGTCTGTTCCATATGCTTCTGCCACCAGTTTTATTTCCTTACCTCTTATCAGATCTTCAATGATGTGCGCTCCACCATAATCAATACCTATCTCTGGATTTCTGTTTGGCTGACTGGCTCCTAGATATGCATCAACAGCTGCTATACCTGAGTAAGCTTCTACATTATTGAGATAAGTTTTATACATTTTTATTGGAGGATCAGAATGACCAAAATTTAAAAACGCTCCTGATGAACACATAGCACCAAATGTTCCTGTTGTTACCACATCTACCTCTTCTGCAGCTTTTTTTAACCCATTTTCAGCGACGACGCTTATCATCTCTGCAGCAGTCACTACAACAACATCACCATCTTTAATTTTCTGATTTATCTCTTCAATTTTTTTCATTTTACCACCAGGTGCTTTAATTGTCATAAAAATAATAAATAGAAATAAAAAAAGATGAATTTATAATATTTAAGATTCACTTTTTTATTCTAAATCTAGCATTTCTCCATATTCTATTTCAATTTCACAGCCCTTTGGGCCGCAGCAGAAATGTTGTAAATCAAATTTACTAAGCAATTTTTCACCTCCATCCTATATAATTAGTGTGAGGTATATAATATGATGTCCAATATAATTAATTTTTCTTTTTCAGGTAATCCAATTAAAAATAGTCTATAATTTGATATAATGTATGAAACATAAATGATATAAGATGAAGTGAGGATGATATAGGAAATAAAAGGGAGATAAAAAATGGAAAGTTCATTAAATACTGATATATTTGAAATTATCATTCATTCGCTGGAAAATAAGGTTGATTATGTGGATATAAGGGTAGGTGAAAATCAAAGCACATCCATGACAATGAAAGATGGTAAAATCCAGGAGATAAGGTCAGGTTCTGATTGTGGTGGTTGTATCCGGATACTTAAAGATGGAGCCTGGGGATTTGCATTTACAACCCAAATATCTAAGCTGGAGAAAATGGCACAATCTGCATTGAAACTTGCAAGATCCTTGGAAAGTGATGTGAAACTGGCAGGCATTGAAACAGTTACTGATAAAGTTAAATCAAATGCAAAGTTAAAACCTGGCGATGTAACTATCGAAGAAAAAAAAGAAGTCATATCTGATGCAGATCATGGTGCCAGCATCGAAAAAATCGTTAGTACAACTGTAAATTATGTTGATATGGAGGGTAGAACCATATTTCTAAATTCAGAAGGGACTTCACTCGTCGTTGAAGATGCAAGGGTTGCAATGTTTCTAAATGCTGTTGCAGCATCAGATGGTGTCATCCAATTCGGACATAAAAGTATAGGTGGAGCTTGTGGATTTGAAACCATACAAAAAGAAGATATTGAAAAATTTGGAAGAACAGCTTCTTCTAAGGCTGTAAGACTGCTTAAAGCAGACCCACCTCCTTCTGGAAACTTCCCGATTTTAATGGACCCTGAATTAACAGGTGTTTTTATTCATGAAGCACTGGGACATGCTGCAGAAGCTGATCTGATCCTTCAGAATGATTCCATCCTTAAAGGAAAAATGGAAACTAAAATAGGATCAGAACATGTTACAATTGTGGATGATGCCAATATGAATGCTTTTGGTTACTATCCCTATGATGGGGAGGGTGTAAAGACCAAAGAAAATATTCTAGTTAGAGATGGTATTCTGGTATCTTTAATGAGCTCCCGGGAGACAGCATCTAAATTACAAATTGAATCATCTGGAAATGCTAGATCCGCAGTTAGTGAACAACCCATAGTTAGAATGAGTAACACGTATCTTAAACCGGGAGATTATAAATTTGAAGAATTAATTGAGGGAATAGATAAAGGAATCTATTTAAGAGGCTCAAGAGGGGGACAGGTAGATACAGGAAAAGGAATTTTCCAGTTCAACGCTGCTGAATCATTTATGGTGGATGGTGGAGAGATAAAAGAGCCATTGAGAGATGTTTCATTATCTGGAAATATTTTAGAAATCCTGAACAAAGTTGAAGCTGTGGGTTCTGACTTTAAAATGAGCGTAGGATTCTGCGGAAAAGCCGGCCAAACAGTGCCTGTTGGTGACGGAGGACCCCATGTAAGAGTTAGTGAAGCAACTGTGGGAGGAGTAATGTAATGTTATCTGCTGATGAAGGAAATTTTTTATTAAAGATCGCAAGAGAGGCTATAAAGACATATATAAAAGATAAAAAGGTTATAGAAGTTCCTGAAGATACTCCAAGAACGCTCAAGGAAAATATGGGGGTTTTTGTAACATTAAACAAAAACAAAATGCTTAGAGGGTGTATAGGCTATCCAGAACCAATAAAACCAGCTGTTAATGCTGTAATTGAAGTTGCAATATCTTCAGCAACAGGAGACCCCCGTTTTCCTCCAATGAATCTCGATGAAGTCGAAAATGTTGAGATTGACGTCAGTGTCCTTACAAGACCTGAAATTGTAGAAGTCGAAATGCCAAAAGATTATTTAAATAAGATCAAAGTGGGAGAAGATGGTTTAATAATCGAAAAAGGATTATACAAAGGACTTCTGCTACCACAGGTTGCAGTTGAGTGGAACTGGGATGTAGAGGCATTTTTATGCAACACTTGCATGAAAGCAGGTCTCACACCAGATTGCTGGTATGAAGACGATATTAGGGTCTACAGATTCAAAGCACAAATTTTCCAGGAATAAAAGAGTAATTAAAAAGAGTAATTAAATTTTATAGTTAGTATGCTTTAGTTATTCTTAAAATGATTCAATAAGTTTTAAATGAGGTAATTTATTATAATTATTTTTAAATGGTATAAGCTTCCATATATTTATAGTGAGGTGAAAAGATGGATCAAAAAAACACAGGATTGATAATGATTATATTGGCTGTTTTACTGACCATATTGCAATTGTTGACAGGACAAGCTTTTATACTGTATATCTTTTGGATAGCTGTAATTGTAATCTTCTTATACGGCCTTTACCTCTTCCTAAAAAAATAATCTTCGGACTTTGCACTCTAATTATAATCTATATATTTTATGTCTAAAATTTTAATTTTTTTAATCTAAATAGAGAGGTTTATATATGTTTATCCCTACAATTCCCACTCCAGATGAGATCTTAGATAAGAGCTTTAGACGGGCTAAAAAAGCTGCGAATAAAATAAGAGGATCAAATATACCCCGACATCAGAAAGCAAAAAAAATTGAAGAAGCTAGAGTGAAAACTGCCTGTCAGGTTATTAAAGATACTTTTACCAATATACTCACTAAGACGCCTGAAATAGAATCATTAAACATGTTTTATCAGGATTACATAGATGTGGTTGTTGGTGTAGATGACATGAAAAAATCTTTAGGGGCTCTAAACTGGGCTACAGGGATTATATCACAACTTGAGAGTGAATATGTCTTAAAAATAAGAAGATCAAGGCCAAAAAAGGCTTCTGAACTTAGAAGAGCAGCTTTTGGAAGAATTTCATCTGTTGTAGGTAAAATAGATCAGGAACTTGAGTTTTTAAATTATGCAAAGGTAAAACTCAAAAATATGCCAACAGTTGATTTTAATGCCATTACTGTTGTTATAGCAGGTTTTCCAAATGTTGGAAAGTCTACTTTACTGAGAAAGATGACATCTGCTGAGCCTAAAGTTGCAGTTTATCCATTCACAACCAAAGGTATTCAAATAGGGCACATGGAGAGAAAATGGAAAAAATATCAGATAATTGACACACCAGGACTTTTGGATAGACCTATAATGGATAGAAACGATATTGAACTTCGTGCCATGGTTGCGTTGGAACATCTTGCTAATTTTATTTTATTTATATTCGATGCTTCTGAAACAAGTGGATATACTCTTGATACTCAATTTAGACTTCTTGATGAAATTAAAAAGATTTTTAGCGTTCCTATATTGTGCATTTTCAACAAAATAGATCTGGTAGAAAATGTTAAGTATTTAGATGAATATACTAAAAAGGTAGATGAACCTTTAATGGTCTCAGCATCAAAGGGGATTGGAGTATTGGATGTAATAGAAAGGCTGGAGGAATTCGGTGAATGAGGAAAAAAAGTCAGAAGAAGAGGAAAAAAAATTGGTAGAACCAAGAAAAAGTGTAGCCCAGAGAATGTTTGAGGACATGGCAAAGACCATTCGTGAAAAACAGCTGGAACTTGAAAAAGCTATATCTGATTACACTGCTATAGCCCCAGAAAAACCCACCATGGATGTAATCGAAACAGAGGATAGTATAATAATCAAAACAGATCTCCCAGGTGTTAACAAGGACGATGTCAGTATAGATCTTACTGAAGACTCTGTGGATATCATGGCAAAGTTTGAGGAAGAATTTGAGCTTGAAGAAGCGAATTTCATTAAAAAAGAGCGAAGATATGGTGAAGCAAGAAGATCCATGGTTCTGCCTGCTAAAATTAAAGTTGATGAAGCCACTGCTAAGTTTGAAAATGGTGTTTTAACCGTTGAACTTCCAAAGTTAGAGAAGAAAGAAAAACATGCAGTTAAAATAGATTAAACACCTCATTTAAATTATTAAAATAAATTGTTCGGCAATTTGAGAATCATTAGCCTATTTTTTCTTTTTTTTTGAGAATAAAATAAAAATATGTATTTAATAGATATATACGAAACATGAATTTAGAATTTTTTGATTCTTTTATTAACTTAGAATTGATTAATTTAATATAGTTTATGGCAAAGTTTAGCAATACATACAGCCATTTTAGCAACATCTATAGCATCTTTCCCAATTATGGTGATTGAAGGCTCTTTTCCCCAGTCACCTTCATGATAAATAACATCCGGTACTGAGCCAATCCTTTCAACAGCGGTTTCAACACCCCAAGGTATCGTACCTCCTTCTATCTTTCTAACATGGTTTGGTTCTTCTCTTCTATCATAAAAAGAAACTTTAAGACTTAATTTTTCACATATTTCAATTATTTTTTCATGATATCTGATATTTAAAGCGCTACGCTTTGATGGATCATATTCCATAATACTTAGTATTAGGCGAGCCATATGTGATGATGCACCAAAGTCAGGTTTCATAAAAACCTTTGGTTTTCCATATGCGATGGTTATGCGCCCGGGAATACCTACTACGTCCTGGACGTTTTTTGCATTTTTTTTAGCCATCACAATATTGCTTCTTACTTCGGGGATAAGATCAGCAAACTCTTGGCAATTTTGCAGGATTTCAACAGCTTTTTCTACATTTTCAATTTCCATCATAAACAATATGAAGTTGATAAGATATAATCTTTAAGATTGGAATTATAATTGATATCATTAATCTAACCAATTTTTATCCATATAAGTAATAGTGAATGAGGGAAAATTCCTTTACTATATTTATCATATATTAATAAAAGATAGAATTCAGGATCTATATTTTGTAAAAAGTGGTGATTTAATGAAAAAAATTGAGGAATTTAAAGGCATTTCTGGAAATCTTTTAGCTTTCAGGGATGAGGTTGCAGAAGCTGGTAAAGTGACGTTTGTAGGGACACCAGGGGTTTGTACACCATTTGCAGAACTATTTGCTTATGTCATAAGGGACAAGGAATCGGTTTTTATTCCTAACACTGATATTAAAAAAGCAAAAAAAATTGAAAATACTTCTTATGGAATGCAGCTAGCTGTAGATGCAGATCCTAAAGCAGATGTTGTAGTGCTTCTGGGGGGATTGGCCATGCCCAAATCTAAGGTAAAACCCGAGGATGTAGTTGCACTGATTGATGAGGTACTTCAAGAGAACGGGAAATTGGTTGGATTGTGTTATATGGACATGTTCAGAAAAGCTGGCTGGGATAAAAAAATAAATTTTGATTGCATCATAAATGGTACTATAGAAGGCTTTATTTTAGAATAATGGAGGGTTTATGAGGAATCTTCAATCAATAGGCATGGAAAAAGGGTTACTTTATGAAACTATAATCACTACTCAGGATGCCAACCGAAAGCCAAATGCAGCACCTATAGGGGTTATCTGTAGGGGAGTTAATGAAGTTGTTATTTATCTTCATGAAGGATCCCAAACTTCAAGGAATATAAAGGCAAATCGTAGATTTATTGTAAATATTTTAAAAGATCCACTCCGTTTTGTGGAATCTACTTTGGGAACTCCCCCTTTGAATCATTTTGATCAATATAGGGATGATTTTTACCTTAAAGATACAGATGCCTTTTTTTCAGCTACAGTTAAGGATATCAAAGACATTGTCAAAAAAGACGATTTAGGTCCTTCAAAATTAAGCATAATAACTGCAGAGGTAGATGATATCAAAATAAAAAGAGATCAGGTTGAACCATTAAATCGGGCAATTTTCGCGATTTTAGAGGCTTTGATTTATCTAAGTCGAATGGAAATAGCAGATAAGGACACAGCCACGATTTATTCTGGGAAAATTAGAGATATGTCAAGAATAGTTAGCCGTGTTGGAGGTTCAGAACATAAAAAGGCCATGAATACCATTCTTGAAGCACTTGAAAATCGAGATGAATGATTGTTTATTTTTACTTTTCCCTTTTACTCTTTCTTTTACTCTTTATAAAAAAATGGAAAAATAGGTATTATATAAATAAATTTGATATAATAAGTGATATAATAATAAATTTGAACTGGAGGCTAATAAATGACCAATAACGAAGAACTAGGCCAATACTGGCTCCTTGGATTTTTAGGTTTCTTAGGATTCCTAGGATTTACTGCCTTTTCGAAGCACGACCCCTGGCAACTATTTCTATTCTGTCAATTTGGATTTTTCGGATTTTTTGCCTATAAATACAAAAAATTGAAATTTTTAGCCTATATAGTAGCAGCAATAGCTGTTATAGGGCTATTTTTAGGTGTTTTGGGAGTCCTAGGAATAATTAAGGTTTAAAATTTTTTAATTTTTTTTAAATTTTTTTTAGACAATCTTTCAAATGAGATTAAGAAGAAACTAAGCATACTTTTAAGTAGTTTGGATAATATTTACTTTAAATTCTTACTTCTAAATTCTATAATTGACTATAATGAGTTAATAAAACAATTTGTTTAATTATATGCCTCTAAAAGAATTAGTTCTGTTCATCTAATTCACTTTTTCACTACATCAACGAATTGAAAGATCTCAACATCAAACAGACCTTTATCGCTTATTTTCAGTTTGGGTATCACCAGAAGGGCAAGGAAAGACAAGGTCATAAATGGTGAATCCAACCGACATCCCCTCTCTTTTACCTTTTTATGCAAACTTTTCAGTTTAGTTGATACTTCAACTGCATTCTTGCTACTCATTAAACCTCCTATTGGAAGTTTTAGTATAGAATAACCTTTGTCTGTCAAAGCAACCAGACCGCCCTTATTTTTTACCAGGATATTAACTGCTTCTGCCATATCTTTGCTATTTGTTCCTACTACGATTATATTGTGGGAGTCGTGGGCAACGCTTGATGCGATTGCACCGTCTTTAAGCTTGAAACCATGGACAAAAGCATTGCTTACTTTTTCATGACCATATCGTTCTACGACGGCAATTTTTAGAATGTCTTTTTCTGTATCTGGTTTTATTTTACTATCAACGACTGATAATGAAGCTTCGGATTCCTCTGTGAGGAGCTGCCCTTCTATTACATCAATCACCCTAACAGTTTCATCTTCATTAACAGATAAAACTTCAAAATCAGATGCTTTTTTAAGATTTAAATTGAATGTACTTTTAAGTTCAAGAGGTTGTACTGTAAAGTGTACCTTACCATCACGTGCAACGAGATTTCCACCTATATAAACCTCCTCCACGTTAAAATTTTTAAGATTATTAACAACAACAAGATCAGCAGCTTTTCCAGGTGCAATTGACCCTGTATTTAAGTTGTAATGGGTTTCAGGATTTAGGGTAACCATTTTTACAGCTTTTATTGGATCTAAGCCCAATTCAACAGCTTTTCTAAGGGATTGATCTAGGTGCCCAATAAGCAGATCTTCTGGATGTTTATCATCTGAGACAATGAAATTGCCTCCTGCAGATATCAGATCCTCTAAATTTTTGGCAGATGATCCTTCCCGTAGCATTATCTTCATTCCAAGCCTCCTTTTTTCCAATGATTCTTCTTTAAGGGTACATTCATGATCTGTGGATATGCCTGTTGCTATGTATTTACAGAGTTCATCACCTGATAAAAGGGGGGCGTGACCATCTATGGGCTTTTTATGGATTTTTGCACGACGGATTTTTTCCATAACCACAGGATCTTCTCCTATAACTCCTGGAAAGTTCATCATCTCTCCTAATGCCACTACATGATCATCTTCAAGTAGAAAATCGATTTCAGAGGGCCCTATTGTTGCACCCGAGGTTTCAAAGGGAGTTGCAGGGACACAAGAGGGAGCTGTAAAAAATACGCGAAGAGGCACAGAAGATGCATCGTCTATCATGTATTTTATTCCATCTAAACCCATAACATTGGCGATTTCATGAGGATCAGATACAACAGAGGTTGTTCCATGGGGCACAACAGCTTCAGCAAATCGAGAAGGAGTAAGCATGGAGCTTTCGATGTGGATGTGGGCATCTATAAAACCTGGTAAAATCAGGCCTTCGAAGTCTCCCTCAACAGGTTTTACGCATTTAATGATTCCATTTTC
>VGTM01000060.1 GCA_016874685.1 Methanobacteriota archaeon | reverse complement strand
AGATCAGGTTATTGGTATCGTGATCATGGGAGGTTCTGAAATGCAGGGTTTTAACTTCTTTTTATCTTCAGAATATATCATAGACATGTGTAAGGAGAATGGGGTTTCTTTGGAAGAGGATAAACCTCTATTTTTCTTTTAATTCTTTTAAACGCTTTTTATTAGTTTATATAATAGTATTTGGCCTTAATAAATGTTAATGGACTTATACTTTAAAATGAGTAATTTTTATGCAGTATAAAGATATGAAATATAGAAATGAAATACAAAAATATTATAGAATAAATAATAATTAAAGGGGCTTTAAAATCCCATCCTCTGTTATTATACCACTTATAATGTCACTGGGCACAATATCAAATGCAGGGTTTTTCACCTCAGTTTCTTCTGGTGCAACCCTGCAATCACCAAAATAAAGAACCTCACGAGAATCTCTTTCTTCTATCTCAACATCATATATCGAATTTTCATAATCAAATGTACTTTTTGGAGCGGCCACATAAAAGGGAACATTGAATCTTTTGGCTGCGAGTGCAACCATCAGAGAACCTATTTTATTGGCTACACCTCCTTTTGCAACTCTGTCGGCACCTATTACAACTTTATCAACTTCTCCTTTTTGCATTAGATATCCGGCTGAGCTATCAACAATCAACCTTACTGGAATACCTTCTTGTTGCATTTCCCAGACACTTAACCTTGCTCCTTGACAAAGTGGTCGGGTTTCATCGCATATAACATTTATCCTCTTACCATCCTCTGCGGCTGCCCGTACAACACCTAAAGCAGTTCCATATTCAACACAGGCTAATGCTCCAGCATTACAATGGGTAAGTATGGTATCCCCATCATCAATAATTACAGATCCATTTTTTCCTATTGCTTTATTGGTCTTAACATCTTCTCCATACATTTTAAGCGCTTCTTCCAGAGCTGAATTAGAATTCGTTACTCGATCAACTGCCCAGAAAAGATTAACTGCTGTTGGTCTAGTGGATTTTATCTCATTTGCTGTTTTTTCAAGGTTTTCTCCTGCAAGTTCTGCAAGCGCCATTCCAAATGCAGCAGCAACACCTATTGCAGGAGCACCGCGTACTTTCATAGTTTTTATAGCATGTATGACGTCTTTATATGTTTTACACTCAAAATAAGTAAATTCATCAGGTAATCTGGTCTGATCTATAAGAAAAAGTTTATTCTCCTTCCAGAACATGGTCTTCATATTTATTACCTTATTAGAATGCCATTAAATCAAGTTTAATAAAGAATTTAAAAATTTAATGGAAATTATTTTAATAAAGATTTTAATAATGACTTGCAGGAGTCATATCCAGATGTTTATCCTCCTTACCTGGAACACCGTACGCATCTGCTCTGCATTGAGTACACGCTCTGAAAACGGGTAGTATTTCTTCAACAACGTCTCTCACTTCACTTAGCTGGGCGCAGGTTGGTCTTGGATAATCCTTCATTTTGTATAGAGGTATTAATGGGATTACATTCATCAAAGATGCTCCTCTTTTTCTAACTTCCTTGGCTATGTCTATGATATGCTTTTCATTGAGTCCGGGGATTAAAACACTGTTTACTTTTACAATAACTCCTTTTTTAGCTATTTTTTCTATTCCTCCAAGCTGATTTTTGGATAGTACATTAAAGGCTTCTTCTCCCTCGTAAACTTTCCCTTTATAAACCACCCTGGAATAAATTTTCTTACCAATTTCAGGATCAATTGCATTAACAGTGACTGTGATAGTATTTACCCCAAGTTCTACCAGTTCATCAGCTTTATCTGGTAGTAGAAGACCATTGGTACTCATACATTTTATAAGATCCGGGAATTTTTCACCAACCTTTTTAAAGAATTCAAAGGTTTCTTCGTTGGCTAAAGCATCACCAGGTCCGGCAACACCTACAACAGCTATAGGCATCTCATTAATTACTTTTTCAACATGTTTTACGGCATCATCCGCTGACATAACCCTCGAAGCTACTCCAGGTCTTACCTCACATTTGTTAAGCTCTCTTGTACAGAAATTACACTGTATGTTACATCTTGGGGCTATGGGCACATGGACTCTTCCAACTTTATCATGCATTTTTTCATTGAAGCAAGGATGTACTTTGGTTATATGAGCAAACTTTGATTCGTTCATTATTCAACCTCTTCCATCTTCTTTACATCTTCTATTACTTCTCTAGCTTTTTCTATCCATTCTTCCTTTATAACCTCATCAGAACAGACCATTGCAATAACATTATCTTCTGATAAATCCTGGATTACCCGCAGACCCTCAGGAACTATTCTAAAAATGGCATCATAAACTTTCCGCTTTAATTTTTCGGTAGGGTCATGAACAGCCAGTCCCTTAAGATCTGCTTTGGGTTCATTGATTATTATCTCAAATCTAGTTGGTTGTTCTATCTTCTCTCTTCCCTCAAGTTTCCAGAGTTTTTCAAGTAATTCAGGTAAATATGTTTCATCTAAAATTCTTATAAATTCCTTATTTTTTTCTTTGTCGTATTTGTACTCTGTAAAATCCTCCATAACAACTGGAGGTGCGGCTTTTTCAAATTTTACCACAATTATGAACACAGGTTCTCTTGGATCCATATATATTCGAATACCCTTTATAGCTCTATATATCTGGACATCCTGTAATATGTATCTTACAACCATATCATAGACTTCTGAGCCTTTCTCATCATAACATTCAACTATCATTTCCTAGCTCCTAAACCAGATACCAGAAGTGCAGCGCCAACAGCGCCAATGTGTTGAGAGTTTTTTGGTACTATAACTTCAATACCACCCAAAATTGTGCTTACTGCCTCTACAAGTCCTTCTATAAGAGATGTTCCACCAACCTGTATTACAGGTGCACGAACGTCTATTTCCTGTAGTTGTTGTTCGTAAACCTGTTCTGCAACAGAAAAACATGCAGCAGCAGCAACATCTTCTTTACTGGATCCTGCAGCAAGAGATGTTACTAAATCCTGAATTCCAAATACTATACAGTAGCTGTCCAGCATGGCATTTTTGTAGTTTCCCCTCAAAGCAAGACCACCGAGTTCACTTATATCTACACCCAATCTTCTTGCAGTTATCTCCAGGAACCTTCCTGATGCACCTGCACATATTCCTCCCATTGTGAAATTGTCAGGCATTCCATCGTTTATTGTGATGACCTTGTTATCCATTCCCCCAATATCAAGTACTGTTGCTTCACCTTTTTGATGATCTGCAAGGAAAACAGCACCTTTTGAATTAACACTTAGTTCTTCCTGAATTAAATCTGCATTTAAATGTTTACCTATTGTTAATCTACCGTAACCCGTTATTCCAATACCCTCAACATCACTTAGACCGTATTCCGTATTTTCCAAGGCAATTTTGATTCCTTCCTCTGCTGATCCAATAACATCTGTTGTAGGAAGCCACGCTTTGCCGATTATCTTGTTATTCTCCATTATAACCACTTTAGTGGTTGTTGAACCAGAGTCTATCCCCATGGTTAAACCTTCCTGTTTTTCACGTGCAAGAAGGCTCTTCCTAGCTACTATAGTTGAGAGTGCTTCCATTCTTATAAAAAGTTCGTCGGCTTTTGTTCTTTCTGTAAATGAATAGGTTACCACTGGTAAATTTGTATTCTGCTGGATGAATCGCCGGATCTCATTCCGAACCAGTGCGCCCTCTGCACATCTAAAGCAGGTTGCAATGAAAACAGCGTCTGCATCTGTTTTTCCTTCAACTATCGACATGGCTCTGGCTATCATGAGTCTGATTCCTGAACTTGCAGCATTAAAACCAAATTTTTCATAAGTTTCATCAATGTAGTCTAGATCTGCTTCTGGAATGATAATTTTAGCATCAAATGTTGCGGCAGCTTTTTCAATCTCCTTTTGGATACCACTGTATTCTGTTCCACAAGATATTTGGGCTATTTTAACCATTTTTTTCCTCCAGCTCGTCTAGGAATGTGTTAATTTGGTTTACCACTTCAATAGTTTCTTCCCTGGAAGTGGGATATTTAAGCTCCAAAGTAGGAATGCCTTTTTTTCTTAAAAAGTACATAGAAAGTTCATTGGCTCTTGCACATCCAATACATCCAAATCCAAACGGTGCTTCCTCCATGATTATAGCTGCATTGGATTCATCAATCAAGGGGCCGAATATAGCCATTCTTCCTCTAACACCTGATGGTACCTCTATTGCAGCATATTTAAGACCTTTTATTGGCTCTTTCTCCGTTATATTAAGTGGAGGTGAGTCGATTTCAGGATCTGTGACTTTTTTTTGAATTTCTTTCATTATAACCAGAGGTTCATGTCCCTTTCGCTCAACCAAATCAGCTAAAATCAATGAATTTGGAGGAAATATGGCTATTTTCAATAAAACTCCCCCTTGGACATTTTTGGTGTAATTAGCTCTGGTCTTCTAGCAATCTGAACTAGATCACTGAAAATACCCTTAGTTATATCCACTACACCTATCGCGCAAATAACTTTACCCTCTTCTATCACCGGAACAACTACTACAGGACTTCCCTTATAAGGACCACTTTTTGGAATCCCACGGCAAATAGTACCTTTATTTAATACTCTTTCAAGGACGGGGCCAGTGTAATCATAATTTATTATCTTGCCGTCCTCAATTCGGACCCCATTTGAATTTTTTGTACGCATAGTGGTTGGTAACCTATTTACAAGCTCATGGATGGCAAGAGCCATGGATGCAATCTCTTCTCCAGAAGATGAAGGAGTTATTTTCATTTTTTACCCTCTTTAATCTTATTTCCATTTTATTAAGCTCTTTTTTATTTTATTTTTAAATTTTTATCTCATATTAATCCTTATTTATCCTTTATTTTCTTCTATTCTTTTTTGTGATTTTTTTTAGTTTTCTCGTTTATAATTTCTCTAAAAACATCGGGAGATACTTTTTGTGGCTTTTTTAGCCTGACTTTTTGTGGTTGTTTAAGTGCCTCACCAACAAAATCAAGAAGCCTAAATTCTCTCTCAAGTTGATGAAAACCTTCTCTTGCAGCTCCCCGATGCCCTCTGCATCTTCTAGGATCTCCTGGTGGAAATCCTCTATCCTTAATGAAAATATTGTAAGGATCAAGTTTTCTAGCCCTTTCTATTGAGTCCTCTACATCTTTTTTATCGCCATGTACAATGGCACCATAACAGGTTGATTTGATGATTATGGGTATTTCCATCATATGCAGTCTTTGAACAAGTTCTGACGTACTTATATTCGCCGATGGTCCTAACACCAACATACGTGTGATTTTAGGATTTTGATTTTCTTGAGACATAAACGATGTCACCTTCTTTAAACTTCTCCAGATTCTCAAGTCCTTTTACAATTTTTCCAATTATATTGGTTCCATCAAATGGTTCACCTGTAGGACCGAATTCATCGTTATTTTCAAAGCGCACCCCTATCATTCCCAAATATTTTCTTGAAATATTAGTTACACCAATTTCCCCTGCTTTTACACATTTTTTAGGAGTATTTTCAGGTATAAGCAATTTTGAATCTTTTTGACTTCCTTTAAACATCATAACCTTCATACCCGGGAATGCAAAGTGAACTTTCAAGGATCCAACAGGGGAGTCAAGAAGGCCTGTAATTTTTTTAAAATACCAGGAAGACCTGGGAGCAACATCATTTATATCGACATAAATTATTTCGTCTTCCCTGATACCATAAGTTTTGGCCTGTTTTTTGTTGATGATATCCATGGTATATCGAGGCTCTTGCTTCACTATAACAGCTTTATCATCATCCAATCCTTCTCTTATCTGTTTTATCCCTTTTTCTGTCAAATAATCATCAGCTTCCTTCTGAGTCATGGAAAGTGTTATAATTCTATCGGGATCAGTTTTGAAGGTAACATAATCTCCATATCTGGCAATGTCTAGAAGTTGCATGCCCCTATCAACATATCCAATAATGGAATGTGAAGGGGTTGAGACTCTATCCTCTCTGTATATGTAGACTCGGCCTATGCCTTTTCCTGTATTTCTTAATGTTACTGTACCTCTCCTTCTTTGGTCGACATACTCCTGTTCAATCTCAAGTCCCTGTAAATTATAAAAACCTAAAAATGAGTTTGATTCATAATCAATCTTAAGTTTTTGTTCCTCTGATAGTGCAAAAAAATGTTCAGCTGCCCGTGGCGATTTAAAAGTTGGTTTTACCAGGATATAGGTGAATATTTCATTACCTTCCATAATTTTTGTATCTGGATCAGTTATAGCTGCGCTTTTAATTATGCTTCTTCTCTCTAGAACAGGTTCTACTTTTTCTATGAAGTCTCTATCTGTAAGTTCTATTATGGTTTTCTTTCCACCAATTACCTTGGCAAACACGCCTTTATTATCTTCAGGTGCCCCGTATATTGCTTCATGTTTGGTTTTGCTTAAAATCACGTGGGTTGCATCTGCAGTGAATCCAGAAAGACTCATAATAACATCCCATCTTTCGTATGGATACACATCTCGGGTAGGTTCAAGTTCTGTTTTTATGGGACCTATAGAAACTTCATTAGAAGAAGTCCATCTCACTCGCAGATTTTCAAACTCTTTATATCGATCTTTCCATGTTTTTACGAGATTTGGGGAACTTTCTGGTATCAATTCAATTATTATGCTTCCTTTGGTTGTTTTTATGGAGAATTTGTTTACATGTCTTTCTACTTCTTCTTTACCCTTTACGACTCCAAGTACACATCCTTCTAGGTAAGGTGCCTTTGAAATATTTATAGCATTTCTAATATTAGAACCCTCTGGGATGTCTATCTCTTTCTCATTAACCCTTAATAACATCAAATCTCCTCTTGGGACCTTTCCTCCTTAATGCCCATTATTTCGTCCCTTTTAAAATCAAAAACAACCTTTTTCTGGTTATTATGTTCTAAATAAAGCCTTTGATCTTCAATTATCGCACCGGATGCCAAGGATGAGATTTTTACATCTTCCAGTAAATCAATGCATTTATCAACATTACTATCTTCAACTGTCAGAACAAATCCAGAACCAGGATATAGTTTCAACCATTGATCCCATGGAACTTCACGATTTTTTGGGATCTTAGAAAGTTCTACTGTTGCACCTACATTCGATGCCTCAAGCAACATTCCCAAGGTTCCCAAGGTTCCAGGATTGCTTATATCCCGACCAGAGGTTACAAGATGTTTTTTTGCTAATTTATTCATGACCTTTATCTGAGCCTGTACAAGTTCTGGGCTTTTCCGGGTTGTGGTATCCCAATTTAGTTGGAATTTTGGATGCACCTGTCCATCAAGGTCAATTGCAATGATTACCTTATCTCCAACCTTGGCATCACAACTAGTTATCAAATCGCCTTTATCAATGATCCCTGCAATGGAAACATCAAGTGCATTATATGGGGTATCTGGGTGAACATGTCCTCCTACCATTGGGATGCCAAATTTTTTAACTCCTGCTCTTATCCCGTTCATAACCTCATAACACGTTTTTTCATTACTTATAGATAGAACGTTAACCATAGCTACCGGTTCTCCTCCCATTGCGGCAATATCATTTACATTCACAAGAACGGAACAGTATCCAGCCCACCATGGATCCGCCTCCATTAGCTTTCCCCACATTCCATCGGCTGCAAGAAGAAGTAATTTTTGATTTCCGATGTCTATGGCTGATGCATCGTCTCCAAAACCTAAAACTGTTTTTCCAGAGATGTTGTAAACCTCTTTTAGAATTTTTGTAATGTTTTTAATTGGTTTTTTCCTTGTGACCCCCTCATAATTTTTAACAGAGTCTACAAGAGCATTTAAGTCCATTGGGCACCTCATTATCTTTTTCCAGTTTTATTTAATATTTAATAGTATACTGAACGCCGGTGTTATTTACTATCTGTAATATTTCCTTTTTAAAATTTTCGATATTTTCAATTTCTATGGTTTCTTTTCCATTAAAAAGTTTGGAAAAGATTTTTTCTCCAATTAAATCATCCCACCCTTCTTCAAGTTCTACTATCATTGACCCTGTACTTTTAAAACCGTTCTCCACAACTTTATCAATATCTCCATCTGTTATACCGATTATTGGAACCTTGAATCTGTAGAGAATATCTGCTGCCACCAATGTTGTGTCATCACCAACTGTTACAACCATGTCTACATCCCTAAATTTATAAATATCTTCTGCTGCATGATTTAAGAAAGCTACATTAAAATTAACACTTCTTTTTGTTGATTCTAATACTCTTGGAGTAACCATAGCTCTTCTAAGTAAACCTGTCTTGATTATAGAGTTTTCAATATCAATTTTCCCAAGCTTTTCAACTCCGTGTCTTTTTAGATTCCCACCAATTATTTCGGTTATACTTCCATCCTTTACCACAATAGTTACTTCGTCAGAAATTGATCTTCCAATTACAATACCATTTAGAAATATATTTTCATCAGGAGATACTCCTGCAATTTTTCTATAAGTTCTAGTGCTTTTATTCTGATTGTTCCTATTATACGCATCCCCATTAAATGAATCATCCATATAATTTTTGGAAAACATTTTAGCACGAATCTTTTCAGGGTTTATGACCTTTAAATTCAATCTTTTGGATAAATTATCAGCAAGCGTTCTTAAAGAAACAGTCCAGGGTATAATGCTACCATCTGCATCTCCAGGTCTTTCAATCTGAATTAGATTCGGATTTTTCCTACATCTTCTAAAAACTTTAAAACCAAACGAATGTCCAGTTACCTCTGATTTACCATAATTAATCAAAAAAATAACATCAGAACCTTCATCTGCAAATTTATCAATGGATTCGCTGGGAAGCCGTTTTTTAGTTATATCTATTGTATTTTCAAGTTCTGCATCTAAAACTGCTGTTCGACCCATGGTACCGCCAAGTCTGGCTTTTACGTGTCCATATTCTTCAAGTAAATTTAAAATTAGCTCTGCATACCCTGAATCTACTATTTCTGGGCCATGAACCACAACACCTATCTTCATAAAATATTCTTGTGAGAATCCATGTTTTATAATTATCTGTGATCTATTTGTTGGTTGGAATATCTTACCTATTCTTATTCATTTTTTTATTCACTTTTATTCTTTTTCTAAAAACAGGCGATCCACATATTTCACATTCCTCCAGGGAAGAATCTGAAGGGTATTTCTGCTTACATCCTTTGCAAACTTTAATCCATCCAACTAACGCTTTTATCCCCGGGGTTAGAATACTTTTATATGATATTTTCATGATTTTAAGAACGTTCTGTATGGAATAATCATCAGTTACCACGATTGGATCAAAATTATCCTTTTTCAATGTCAATGCAAGTGCAACAATTCTCTTATCAACCTCAGAAAGACGTAAAATATCTCCTGATGACATTATTACTTCCTCCACTTTCCTGAGATCTTGGGGATCTGGTTCCCTTATTTCAATAAATCCGTCTTCAATGGCTGATTGAAGAAATAATTTTGATTTTATATCTTTAATCTCTAAAATTACATCACTGGTTGTAAAATTTGAAACCTTTTTCGAATAGAATCCACCAATAAAAGCAGAAGCATCTAGAACATAGATCTTATCTGACATTGATACTTGTCTCTCATTTATAATATAAAAAATTTTAATTTGTTTTAACATTGAATTTATTAAAAAATAGCGATCTTATATCATATTTTCATAATTTACCCTCGAAAAAAGCTCTTTTTCAACGTTTAATTAAACCATCGAAAGATGCAAAAACTTTTTAAAGGAGATTGAACATACATAAATAGCGGGTAGGGAGCAGAAATCTTAAATTTATAATCGTTGCGAAATTGGGATTTAACCGCCTCCAATCTAACTCAACGTCTAATCTAGCGCCCTGCCCTTCTCTTTTACGAAATAATTAGATATTATAATGTTGCGAAAATAAAAGTATAAAATAAACCTTTTGGTTTTTTCTTGAACCAAAAAGATTATTTGGGTGATTAGTTTCCAATTAAAGATTTTAATATAAATTTTATAATATGATGATCTTTATCCATCATAATCTCCATTAGAATAATCACATATTAACCAAAAAAACTATATTATAAATAAAAAAATTTAAATTTCTTCTATTTAAAGTTTAAAAAATAATTTTAGAACATTATACAAAAAAAAATTCTTGGTGGACCTATGAAAAGTGAAACCATGCAAAAACACCGACAAGATGCACCAAAATCAATAAATTGCGGAGTAATAACCTTAAGCGACTCAAGATATAAGGATTCTTTAGGATCAAGCATGGATTTATCCGGAGATTTTATTGTAGATGCTTTAAATAAGAAATATAAAGTTGTATTTTATACTGTAATACCTGATGACTCTAAACTTCTCATATCCAACCTGGAAAAAGCAATAGACGACTGCAATGTTAATGTCATCATAACTACTGGTGGGACAGGTATAGGAAGTAGAGATATAACTATTGAAACTTTAAAAAACATATTTGATAAGGAATTGGACGGCTTTGGAGAAATTTTTAGGTATGAATCCTATAAAGAGCTTGGAGCTGGAGCTATATTAAGTAGAGCCACAGCAGGTGTTTATAAAAGGACATTAATCATATCACTACCTGGTTCACCAAATGCTGTAAGACTTGGTTTGAAAATAATATTAGATGAGTTAGGACACATAGTCAAGCATTTAAAAGAATAAATCAATTTTTAATCTAATTTTGTAGTATATATAATTATTCATGTATATTTTTAATAAAAATTCGAATTAGTAAGTAATATATATTTTTTTTAACCTATACGTCTATCTATACATCTTAATATTAAAAAAATCAATTAAAATCAAAAAAATGTTCATAACATCAAAAAATTATGAATAACACAATAATTAAAAAAAATGTGAATTACCAGTGAACTATATGGGATCTTTTTAATTAAAATCTTCAATGGATATTAAAGGTTCCAATTTGATTCCTTCTCTTTTAAGATTTTCCAAAGCTCCTTCAGACCTGTCAACAACTACAAAAGCCCTTTTAACCGTTCCTCCATTTTTATTTATTGCTTTAATGGCTTTGATTAGAGAAACACCAGTTGTGGTAACATCTTCACAAATTACAACCAAATCACCAGTTTTAAGATCACCTTCAATAAGTTTTGATGTACCGTAAACTTTTTTTTCCTTTCTTATAATTAGCAGTGGGATTCCAGATTTCAGTGAAACTGCTGTTATGATTGGTATTGCTCCCACAGCAGGACCTGCAATTTTATCTATTTTTTCTGCACCCATTTTATCTAAGATTATCTGGGCAATTTTTGCAAGGATTTGGGGATTGGTTATGGCATTCTTCATGTCCACATAATACTCGCTTGTCCTGCCAGATGAAAGCTTAAATTTACCGAATTTAATTACATCAACTTCTTTGAGAAGTTTTATAAGTTCTGTTTTCTCATTGTGCGTTGCTTGCATAGCTTGCAAACCCCTAGGCTAAAGTCATAACAGTCCTTACATACAATATTTCCGCATAAAATACATGTGTGCATTTTTCCTGCTTTTCCACATATATTGCAGAGCCCTCTAACTTCCAATTAAACACCTTTTATTTAATCTACACTTGCCATAGGATTTTTAAGGAGTATTTTGTCTCCGATTTTTTTAACCATCTCAAAAGGTACGATTGTTTCCCCTTTGGATAATCCTAAACCTTCTGATATTCCTCCTTTGCCCACAACTAATGCTTCTATCTTTTTGGTTTCAACATTTACTTCAACATCCCTTACTCTCCCAACTATAACTGCAGAACTATCTAGAACTTCTTTACCAATGATTTCTTCGGCTATTCTCATATTATCACCTCTTTTTTAATAATCAATTACATTTTATTTAAGTTTTCTGAAAGGATTATACTTATTTAATATCAATTTAAATAATCAATTACTGTTTGTTTTATTTGATATTTATATTTTGGTAAGCTCTTAAAGGAGGCATTGTCAAAAACTTGGGGGTTGGCTGTTAAAAAGTTTTTTCTGGTTTTGAATTTCTTTTCTAATGTTTATTCGTGACATTGCACCTGTTTTAATCTTCATTAGCTTCTTAACACTTTTGGGAAA
>VGTM01000059.1 GCA_016874685.1 Methanobacteriota archaeon | reverse complement strand
AAAAACAATTTTTAAAATGATTTTTAGATTATTTTGTCCAAATCAACTATAAGAGGATTCATTAGCCCTTATTGCTAATTTAATCCGTTCATATGATTTTTTGGCAGCTTCTACAACTTTTGGGATCTCTTCTTCACTTTCTAGAATTACAACACCCCATTTTGGCAGGGCTTTCAATCTTTTATCAACGCCGTCGATATTTCCTTTACCAGTGAATAAATTGAACCTTATTTTATCAGGCATAAAAAAGTAAGAATATATAAAAACTCTTTCTGGAGAATAATATGTAACACTTCTTTTTCCAACCTTTGACCAAATTTCATCATTAACACTTTTTATCTCTTTATTAAAGGTTTCAAAGAGATCTTTCACCTTTTCACTCACTTGATCCTTTTCGTACAGATCCTCCATATCCTGATTATCTGCTTCTATGATCTCTATATTCATATCTTCCTCATCTTCTTCAATATCAGGTCTTTTTGGGGATTTAGTTGGAAGACCTTTAATGACATCTTTTAATTCAATGACTTCAAGTCTACATTCGGGCCAGTCATGTTCCCAGCAGACGATAATATCACAATTACGAGGATTGTGTTCATGAGCTACAAAATTGCTGCTTTTAAATTCAAATTCTATACGAACTAATTCCCAACCCCTTCCATTGAACCTTCTACCAATACAATCCGGAAATCCAGGCTTAATCTCCTCAACGTACATATTTAGATCTTCCATTACCTTTCCAAATAAAAAAATTACTCCATTTTCATTCAACGGAGCATATACCATGCCTCTAAAATTAATTAAATCACCTACAATTCCTCTCTGTTTCATTTTAAGTCCTCAAACAATAAATTTATTCAATAATAAAATTGAAGAGATTAAAGCTACAAGTTCACAGCCACAGCATCCATCATATTATCCAGCTTTTTAAGTTCCTCAATCACATCAGCTGGAATGCTCTGATCCACTTTTAGAACCATTACAGCCTCTCCACCAGGCTCTTTTCTACCCACCTGCATGGTTGCAATGTTTATTCCATGTTCACCGAGTTTCGTGCCCAGAGCACCTATTGTACCTGGTAAATCCACATATTTTGCTATTAACATTATTCCTTCTGGTTTTACATCCACCTTGTAATTGTTGATCTTCACTATTTTAGGTGCCTTGGTGTAGGTTCCTTCAATACTCATTTCACTTCCATCTGATTTTACATCCATCTTTATAAGGCTCTTATGACCTTCTGCATCGCTTCTCACACCTTCAGTTATTATGATTCCTCTATTTTTTGCGACAGTGGGTGCATTTACTAAATTCACAGGTTCTGTGAGTATGGGATTCAATATTTCTTGTAATATAACTCTGGTTAGGACATCTCGCCTTTGAAATTCAGCTAAATCTCCACAGTAAGTAACATTTACCTCTTTTATGTTGCCTTTGGCAGTTTGTATAAGGAAACTACTCAGTTTCTCTGCGAGTTTTGAATGTGGTTTTATGATCTGTAGAGTTTCTGAATCTAGAACAGGCATATTTACAACGTTTTTGGGTGATCCACCTTTTAATACAGTTTTCACCTCATTAGCCACTATGATTGCAGCATCTCTTTGAGCTTCTGAGGTGGATGCCCCGATATGCGGACTTAAAATTACATTATCAAAGTTTAGGAGTGGATTATCAACTGGTGGCTCAACTTCAAACACATCCAGAGCAGCACCACTTATCTTTCCACTTTGAAGGGCTTCGTATAGGTCTTCTTCATTTATTATCCCTCCTCGGGCACAATTAATAATAAATGCATTTTCTTTCATTATTTCGAACTCATTCTTTGATATTTGGTGTTTGGTCTCTGGAGTAAGAGGTACATGTATTGTTATGATGTCTGAGTCTCTAAGAAGAGTTTCTAGGTCCACAACACCCATTCCAAGTTCTGCTAAAGCTTCTTTGCTTATATAAGGGTCATAAACCAATATCTCCATTCCAAATGCTTTTGCCCGGGTTACAACCTGTGACCCGATTCTACCCATTCCAATGATTCCCAGGGTTTTACCATTTAGTTCTATACCCATGAATTTGCTCTTATCCCATTTTCCTTCCTTTACAGATCTATCTGCAAGGGATATCTTTCTTGCAAGAGCGAGAATTAGGCCCATTGTATGTTCCGCAACGGTTATGGATGTTGATTCTGGAGCGTTAACTACCATAATTCCTTTTTCTGTGGCCGCTTCAATATCCACATTGTCTACACCAACCCCTGCCCTTGCAATTATTTTAAGATTATCTGCAGCCTCTATAACTTCTCGAGTTACTTTAGTTCTACTTCTTACAATAATAGCGTCAAAATCTGCAATTCTTTCTATAAGTTCTTCTTGTGAAATATCAGTATCAACTAAAACGTCCGCCACATCTTCAAGTTCTGCTATTCCTCTCTCATTTATTTGATCAGCTATTATTACCTTCATTTTATCCATCTTCTCACCATTTTGATTTCTGTTATAGTAATATAAATAGAAACGCATTTAAATTTGTCGTGACTATATAAATGAGGAGGCTATTTATTATACAACATAGAAACTCTATATGTTTGGAACTATTTTCAAAAAACTTTATTTACATCAAAATCTTGTAATTGGGGGGAGAATCATTCAAAATGGTGATAATTCACAAAACCAAATAGAAAAATTTCTAGAAGACAAACACTTAATTGTAGCGTCCAATAGAGGGCCTGTTGAATTTTATAAAGGAAATGATGAAAAAATAGAGATGAGACGGGGTGCTGGAGGACTTGTATCAACATTACTCCCAATAATGGAAACAGTTAACGGGACCTGGATTGCGAGTGCCATGTCCTATGAAGATGCTGTAATTGCACATAAATATCCTGATAAAAGAGTACCAGTTCCAATGGATGATCCGAAATTCTGGGTTCCTTTTGTTGTTGTAGACAAAGAAAAGAGATATGAAAAGTATTACAGTGTTATAAGCAATCCTTTACTGTGGTTTGTCCAGCATTACATGTGGAACCCGCCATATACACCAGAAATTGATGATAAAATCCATGAAGCATGGCATGAGGGTTATGTATACGTAAATAAGAAATTTGCAGATAGGATCGTAGAAGAAGCAAGCTCAAATGAAAAGGATCCCCTCATTATGCTACAAGATTATCATTTATACCTCTGCCCGACTTATATACGAGAGGAACTTGGAGACATATTTTTAAGCCAATTTATCCACATACCATGGCCACAACCCGAATATTTTTGTATAATACCCGATTACATGGAAAAAGCCATTATTGAAGGTCTCCTTTCAAATGATATCATTGGTTTTCATATAGAAAAATATGTTAACAATTTTCTAAGGACATGTGAAAATTATGCTGCTAAAGTCGATTTTGAAAAGAATATTGTTTGGCATAATGGGCATAAGACATATGTAAGAGATTATCCGATCTCTGTTGACGATAAAGGACTTATTGAACTCGCTAAAACAGAAACAGTTCTAAAAAATGAGGAAATTATAAAAGAAATTAAAAAAGATAGCTTTTTGATTTATAGAACTGACAGGGCAGATCTCAGCAAAAATATTATAAGAGGATTCAAAGCTTATGACCTATTTTTAGAAAAACATCCAGAACTCCAGGGAAAGGTCAAATTTTTATCAACTGGAAAACCCACAAGACAGCAAATTAAGGAATATAGGGATTATAAAGCGGGAGTAGACAAAATTATTGATGAAATCAATCAGAAGTACTCAAAAGATGGATGGACTCCAATAGAACAGATCTTTAAGGCAGATTATTCTCTGGTAGCTGCAGCATTTAAAAACTATGACTGTCTCATGGTCAATCCAATTTGTGATGGAATGAATATAGTATCAAAAGAAGGCGCTGTTGTTAATGAGAATAATGGTGTTTTGATTTTATCAGAACATGCTGGATCTTACGAGGAACTTAAAGATTATGCCTTGAACGTTGATCCATTTGATATTTCTCAAACAGCTGATGCAATATATGAGGCACTAATCATGAGTCAGAATGAAAGGGAAAGACGTTTAAAAGGCCTGAAAAAGATAGTTAGTGAAAGAAATATATATCATTGGATAACAGGACAATTTGATGATATCCAAAAATTATTCAAATAATTAAAAATAGGGGTGTTAATATGGAAGTAAGCGAATTTATTGTGGCAAGCTGCAATCACGTTCCGGGTTATGAGGTTTTAGAAAATCGTGGATTTGTCTATGGACTTACTGTACGAAGCAGAGGTTTAGGCGGGCAAATAGGGGCAGGAATACGATCCGTGTTTGGAGGAGAGATAAAAGAATATGTAAAAATGATGGAACAGACCAGAGACGAAGCTTTAAATAGAATGGTTGATCATGCAAAACAGATGGATGCTAACGCCATTATAAGTGTACGTTTCGATTCAAATGATATATCGGATATAATGCAGGAAATTTTAGCATATGGAACAGCTGTAATAGTTCAAAAAAAGTGAAATTCGGAATTTAAATGTTTGAGGGTACTCTAAAAATAAGAGACAAAGAAATACCCAGAATACTTCTGGGAACGTCTCCTTTCATAGCCGCAGCTCAGTTTGGACACAGAGCCAGATTATATTACCTTGACCTTTACCAACATCCAGAAAATATTCTAAAAATAATAAAAAAATCATATAACCTTGGGATTAAAGGAGTTCAGCTTGTTCCTTATAAACCTGTAGTGGAAGCAGTGAATGAGGCAATTTCAGATGGTTGTAATCTGGAAATCGTTGGGACCATAAGACCAGGTAAGGAAGATAAGGATATAAAACTTTTATCCCAGATGGAAGCATGTGCAATGCTTCTTCATGCTGATATTACTGATAGATATGAATGGGATTTTATTGCTGATAAGATTCAGCAAATAAAAGATAGTAATGCCATTCCAGGTCTTGTAACTCACAGACCATTTGAAACCACAGAAAAACTCTTAAAATCCCCAATTCTCAATCTATTTGATATTTACATGGTTCCGATTAGCAAGATTGGTTATATTATGGATACTATGGAGTTTGGAGCTCCGGAACGAGCTAATTTCAGAGAATTAATTAAAAATTTAGGAAAAAAAATTATTGCTAAGAAGGTACTGGCTGCAGGTGTATTGAAACCAGAAGAGGCTTTTGATTATTTAAGTTCGTTAGATTATGTGGATATGGTGGCTGTGGGGATAGCGTCTGAAGATGAAGCTACAGAAACATTTAAGCTTTTATTTTCAGATAAATATAGATAAGTTTATTTAGATTAATAATTAAAAATTGATAAATTATTAAAAATTTAATTTTGTTCTTTTTTAGAGTTTTTTTGACCAAGATCAATTTTATGAGATTACATAATAAATTAAAAGATTAAAAAGTTGATAAGAATAAAAAAGAATTAAAATGTTTATTTTAACTTTTTCAATTCTTTACTTAATCTCTCATAGTCTTCGGGATTTAGGAAACCTGCAACATGCCATGCAAAATCTTCTGCATCTTTTCGTTCAGCCTAAATAAATGTTGTTATTTTAATCTAAAAAAGTAGATTGTTTTAGGTCAACTGCACTCTCTTCTCTCTCTTACGAGACTTAAAAATTCGCCTGAAGTTTCCATCTCTCCTATTTCACAACAGTGAACTACTGGAATCCCTTCAATGGTTTTTAGGTCCTTTTTACTTTCAAATAAGAATACTGCTTCGCTTTCAGTTACGCCTGATAGATCTTTAACATTTATTGCCATTCTTCTTAAAATTCGCTGATTTCTATTTCGTTCCATATTGGTTATAAGGGGATTTTCACTTTTTTTATTAATTGATCCAAAATCAGCCTTTGCAAGTGCATCGAAGGGAGTTTTAGTTGTGGGAATCACTCCAAAACCCAGATCTACAAGCTCTTTTGGTTCTTGTTTGGTAATGCTTTCAGTTTTATTTTCAGTTTCAGTTTTTGGGGTCTTAAATAGGTCAATGGAAAGGACAATTTTCGTGTTCAAGACGCTTTCAAGCATTATGGCAGTTTCAGGGCACGCTCTGACCCTTCCATGCTCATATTTGTAGATTGTTTCCCGGGATACATGGGCTATATCTGCAAGTTCTTTAAGAGAAAGATTTTCACTTTCTCGATTTTCCTTTAGGGTATTTCCATCTATCTGAACGAAATATCCACCACGATCTGCAAAAACTTCTGGATAGATTTCATCAACAATCATGTTTCGAAGGGTTTCAAGTGCAATTGCTGGTATGCCGTGTCTTTCATAGACTACATCTTCTTCTAAAAACTCATTTTTTGATCTAACGCCCACTATAAACGGAGATGCTAGGAAAGTACTTGCTACCTTTTTTATTTCTTCAGCTTGTTTTATTCTGAAACCATCTATATTTATTAACACTTTAAGTAATAACAGCCACAACTTTCCTCGAGCCACAATATCAAAACAGCTTCTATCATAAATATGAGAAGTTTTAAAACTATGGTCTACTAAAATCTCGATTATCTCCTTTAGGATAAAATCTCTTAGCATTGAATCACCTGGTGAATGTGATGTATAAAGTGTATGTTGGTATAGATGATACTGATTCAAAGAGTGGAATGTGTACCACTTATGTAACTACTCTTATAATCAATGAACTTAAACATTTTGGTTTTAACATTGAGGGATATCCTCGCCTTATTCGCTTAAATCCGTTTGTAAAATTTAAAACCAGAGGCAACGGTGCAACATCTTTTAGACTGAATCTCAAATCAAAAGATGAATATGAAGAAGTTAAAAGTTTCATTTTAAAGAGAATAAAAGAACTTTCCCAACTTCAAGATGATGAAACTAATCCTGCTGTTGTATTTTATGATGGAGAAATCAATGAAAATCTCAGTTCCTTTTCAATTGAGGTTATAAAAAATATAGTCACAATAAAGGATGCCCATGAACTGGCAAATAAAATAAGTGCCGAATTTTTTAAATTTAAAAAAGGAAGAGGCATTATCGGAGCATTAGCCGCTATAGGATGTCCAAGGAACGATAATACATATGAACTTCTTGCTTATAGAACACCCGAAAATTATGGCAAGAAGAGGCAGATAGACGATGATTCTGTTTTCAGGATGGATATGAAGATGTATCCCCAAACATTTGATAACATTGATGGTAAATACATTGCCATAGAACCTCATACGCCATGTCCAATATTATATGGGATAAGGGGAGAAAGTCCAGAAGCGGTTTTAGGAGCTCATAAAATGGTAAAAACCTATGAACCTGTTGAGAGGTTCGTGGTGTTTGAGACAAATCAGCATACCGACATGCATCTTATAAAAATCGATCATATCGCTGATATGGACAAATATAAGTGTTATATAGTCGAAGGTGTTGTTAAAAGGTCTCCATATATCATAGAAGGTGGCCACATAATATTTATTATAGAAGATGATTCTGGTCAAATACCCTGTGCTGCTTATGAACCAACCAAGGAATTTAGAGATACTGTAAAGGAACTTACATCAGGAGATCTTTTGAGGGTTTATGGCGGAATTGGGGAGAAAGGAACCCTTAATATAGAAAAAATAGAAATAATTAAGCTTACGAGGATCTCTAAAACACTGAATCCCCTATGTGAATGTGGTAAGCGAATGAAATCTGCAGGCAGTGGAAAAGGTTTTAAATGCATAAAGTGTGGAAGGAAACTTAAAGAAGATTCTAAAGAAGTTATAGATATTAAAAGGAAAATAAAAGAAGGATTCTATGAGGTTCCTCCTTCAGCAAGGAGGCATTTGAGTAAACCACTTGTTAGAATTCAAATGTGAAATATTTTTATTTATAGTTTAGAACCTAACTTTTTAAACTAATATGTGAACAAATCTGATTGTGGGTCTTCAGATAGTTTGAAAGAACGTTTTTCACACAGTTAATTATCATAAAGTTAAAAACATTTGGTAATTCACTATAATTTAACTGTTGATGGTAAAAAACAAGATAATGAAGATAAATGTCTATCAAATGATCTTTATTTAAATTTATTTAAATCAAATCTTTTTTAAATCAAAATGTGCATGGGAACAAAAAAACACTAAAAATCAAAAAAACGAATAATCGCTTTTTTATTATTGGGGGCCTGATCAATCTTTAAAATTGTCAATAAAGTATAATATACAATTTTTTTAGTATGAAATCCCTGCTTTTTATTTTTTGGATAAGTTTTTGGCAATGATCAAAAAGTTTATCGTATCTGCCTACATTTTACCATCAATGATAACAAAAAATTTAGCTGATTTCATCATTCAAACTGAATATAGAAAAATTCCAGAAAATGTCATAGAAAAGGCAAAACTCTGTTTTATGGATTTTTTAGCTGTTACACTGAGAGGGTCTAGGAGTAAAAGTGGAATGGCAGTGAATAATATTCTAAAAGAAGGCAATGAATCAACCATCATAGGCTTTAAAAAGGCCAGCACCCTTGATGCAAGCATTGCAAATGGGATAATCGCACATTCTCTGGATTTGGATGATGGACACCGTATAGCACATATCCATCCAGGAGCATGTGTTATACCCTCAGCATTGTCACTTTCTGAGGTTTATAAAAAAAGTGGTAAGAAATTTATAAGTTCAATGGTGGTTGGATATGAAATTGCAATTTCGCTCGGCATTATGGTAAATCCACAACATCGAAATAGAGGTTTTCACAGCACAGGAACCTGTGGAACATTTGGAGCAGTATCAGCAGCGTCTAAAGCCCTAAATTTAGAAAAAGAAAATTTAATAAATGCTTTTGGACTTGCAGGAACCCAGGCGTGTGGACTATTAGAATCGGATCATGCAGGTACAATGGCAAAACATCTTCATGCAGGAAAAGCAGCCCAATCCGGTGTTATGTCAGCATTACTTGCAAAAAATGGTTTTACAGGTGCATCGACAATAATAGATGGAAAAGAAGGATTCCTGTCCGCCATGGTAGATCATGATTTTGCTTATAAAGAAAAATATAAAAAGATCAATGTGGGAGAGTTCCATATTAAAGATGTCTATTTTAAAAAATATCCTGTTTGCAGACATCTTCATTCTGCAATTGACGCTGCACTTGATATAATAAATGAAGATATTGATATAAATATGGATATAAAATATGATGACATCCAAAAAATTATTGTGAAGACATATAAAACAGCAGCACTTCATGATAATTACAATCCAGTTACTGATGAAGCTATAAGGCAAAGTTTACCTGTAAGTATTGCGATCGCAATTTTAAATGGAACTTTAGATCTAAATAAAATTAAAATAACTGAAGAAGTCAATGAAATCGCTAATAAAGTGGTTATAAAATGTGATGATAATCTTGATGATCTTTATCCTAACAAAAGACCATCTGAAGTAACTATATCTACTAAAAATGGTTCGTATAAGAAAAAAGTTTGTTTACCCAAGGGTGAACCAGAAAATCCATTTAAAAAAGAAGAAATAATTGATAAATTCATAAATTTGAATCCAAATGTGGAGGTCAATGTTGTTATACATATAATAGATGACTTAGAATCCTATAATATGAAAGACGTTATGAATATATTAAATAAGGAATTTATAAGGGCAAACAGGTGATTTTATGCATAAAACCAAGGATTTCCTTGAAAAGATAGGGATAAAAAAACAGGATCATGCGTTACCATCATCCAAGAAAAGATTTCCAGACGATTCGCAGTACAGATTTGAGGTCCCTGGAATTCAGAAACCAGTCTCAATGAGAGCCCTTGTGGAAGCCACTGATAAATATGATGTCACAGTTCACAGGGTAACCCAGACAAAGGGAATAATGCTTCTTACAGACTCAGAGATAGAAGAGATGACGGATATTGCAAAGGATGCAAAGTTGGAGCTTTTTTTAAGTGTAGGGCCGCGCGCTACTTACGATACAAGTGCATCAGCCAAAACAAAAGAAGGAGCTAGGATCGGATATAGGTTAAGGGGATATGACAATTTATTCTATGCAATAGAGGACGTTAAAAGAGCCATAGACTTGGGGGTTAAAGGAATCGTTTTCTATGATGAAGGATTATTATGGGTACTTGGTAAAATGCGAAATGATAGAGAAATACCGTCTGATGTCCATTTTAAGGTGTCTGCACATTGTGGTCATGGTAACCCTGCTTCTGCAAAGCTTTTGGAGGATTTAGGGGCTGATTCATTCAATCCAGTAAGAGATCTACAGATCCCTATGATTGCTTCTTTAAGAAATGCTATTAACATCTCTATCGACATTCATACAGAAAATCCCCAGTCTTCTGGAGGTTTTATAAGACACTATGAGGTTCCAGAAATGATAAGGGTAGCTGCACCAGTTTATCTTAAAACAGGCGGCGCTGTTGCAACTCACCATGGTTGGGAAACAACAGAAAAACAGGCTGCTGAGCGTATAAGACAGGTCAGACTTGTTCAGGACATGATAAATAGATACTACGAAGATGCAGTAATGTCTAAAAGAGGTGCTGCTGATTTAGCGATCCCTAAATAGGAAGTTGACATCTATCGGATAATATAAAAAAATAAATTAATAAGGGCCAGATTATTAGCCGAAAAATAAAAAGATGAGCTGATTGCTCATCCTAATTCTTAATCTATTTTACTCATTCTTTGTTTATTGTGCTACTGTTTCAATGCTGATGTTATTTTGGAACTGTCATAATGCTGTCGGTGCCTTTGATTGGAATTCCATTTACAGTTTTGCCCGTTAGCTTTGCTACTGTGTCGCCCAGTTGTATACTTGTTTCTAGTGTCTTGAATTGAAGAATCATGTCAATGTATCCATCGTGGTTCACATCTTCCATTGCCCAATGAACTGGGGATGCTTCAGTGCCATTACGTCCGAACTTGACAGTAGTGGCATTCACTGAGGAAGCATCGAATGTTTCGTTTGTAAGAATCGCAACTGGGATAACTCCTTTGCTAGTTGGGTTAATTGCATTGGGGAAGCTTCCTGGTTTTATGTCTATAGTTACTGGAATGATATTTGATACTACCTTGATGTAGTCGAAGTCCGCATAGCCGGGAGGATTGTTGGAACCATACCAACCATCACCTTCGATTTCTATTTTCTGATCATTTCCTAAAGAGCCTGCAGGGAATGTATAACTACTTACATATTCAAATGTTGAATCAACGCCGTCATTGCTTGCCCTAATGGTGACCTGATCCTTGTTACGCTCCACCTCAAGATACCATCTCTCGAGAGGAAGAGGATTTGGCGAATTTGGGAAGTATACAGTTTGAGTATTTGGGCCTGCGCCCATTTGCATTGCATTGGAGCCAGGATTATTATCATACACACCCACAGAACGCTGCATACCAGCTATTCCAGTATCATCTGGTTTTCTAATGGCGAAATTCATGTTTCGGTTGTTCGTTGGCGCTGCTGGGCGCATATTGAAGATTATAACTGTTTTTAGAATCCATTGATCCCCTGAAAATGGACGAACAAGCCAAAGAGCTTTAGCATAACCACCCCCTTCCGTACGAGACGTATGCTGAGCGTCAATAATGTAACGCAGATATCCTGGATTGTCAGTAAGGGAGTAGCTACCTCTTCCCGGACTTATCACCCAACCAGGGCTCAATGTCAGATCATTGAATTGATCGTCGAAAATTATCGTTGAATCAGGGGTTGCTGTAGGATTATTGAACTGATCATTTGAATTTGCGCTTGCCTGCTGCGGTGTTACAATCGCGACAACAATCACCGCTGCACAAATAATTATAGCCAATATTTTCTCCATTTTTTCTCACCTCCTTCTTTTTTCTCAATTGATGTCTATTAATATTTATTTGTATCTATTCAATAAATAAAATTTGTGACTTTAAAGTATCAGAAGAACCTAATAGTTTATATCCCAATAATCATGGTAGTGATGTAATGAATATACCTAATTTAATCAAAAATGCAGTAATTGAAGCCAGTACAACATTTAGAAAAGACCAGTTTGATGCATATAAAAGAGCTCTCTCCATGGAAACCAATGAAAACGCTGCATGGATACTTGAACTACTAATTGAAAATGCCAAGATAGCAAACAAAAATAAACTCCCACTTTGTGATGATACAGGTATTCCTCATGTTATTGTTGAAAT
>VGTM01000058.1 GCA_016874685.1 Methanobacteriota archaeon | reverse complement strand
GAGGTTATCTTCAAGGGAGAGAGCATGTATAAGTGGCTGTGGGATACACTGCTACCTACACTGGAATTGCCACAAGAAGACTATGAAACATTTTATAACATCCTTAAAACCGCTGATTTACTTCACATGCCCTGTATTTCCTTTAATATTCTCACTAAAACCACCATCAAATATTATAAGGGCGAAATCGATAGAAAACATGCCATCGAGTACTATCGTGATTTTGGGCTGGTTCCAGTCGAGAATGCCATCTCAATGATCGATATGATGGAGATGCCACTTTTCAGGTCTTATTTGACCATTTATTCTGAAGGTTACCGTCTGGTTAAAAATTATGTAAGTAAAGGCAGGCCAAAAGAAAGATTTAAAACCCTTTTAACAGAGAATATTCTGCCTTCGTGGCTTTAGATAGTATTTTTGGTCTAGTGAAAAATGTTAAATATTATATCACAATCAATTTAGATTTAATCTTCAATCGCAAAACTCAAAAAGGATTAATTTTTAATTTTCACTAGAATATCAGTTTTTGTTACAATTAATAATCAAATAAAATTGGATTGAAATCATTCAATACATTTATAAACCATGAATGAGAGGTATAATAAAAGGATTTTCAACTTAATAAACTAGATGAATAGTTTTTAGTATTTTATATTAAATTAATTAAAAAGTTCTAAAAAGTTCTTTTTACATCATCACAAAATAAAGGTGATAATATGGCTAAAGCAAGGCGTAGAAGAGCGCGAGATACTTGGAAAGAAAAACGATGGTACAAGATAAACACTCCTAAATCTCTTGGTGAAGCAGAAATTGGAACAACTCCAGCAAGAGATCCTGAAATTTTAAAGAAAAGACGGGTTGAATCTTCCCTAAAGGACCTGACCGGTGATTTCAGTAAACAGTACATAAAACTTTACTTCCAGATAGATGATGTGGCTGGAGATACTGCCACAACCAAATTTATTGGACATAAAGTAACAACTGATTATGTCAGAAGCATGATAAGAAGAGGGACTAGCAGAATAGATGCCCTCATAAGTGTGAATACAAAGGATAATTACAAAATAAAAGTCCATGTTCTGGCTATAACAACGAGGAGAGCAAAATCATCCCAGCAGAAACTAATGAGAGAGACTATGGAAAACATGGTGCAGGAAATTGCATTAGATAAGACATTCGATGAACTGGTGGAGGCCGTTGTCACAGGAAAAATGGCATCTGAAATCTACCATCAACTCAAAAAAATCTATCCTCTAAAGAGAGTTGAAACCATTAAAACTCAGGTAGTTGAAGAACCAACATAACTGGGACCCTAAATGATAAATGCAGAATATATGATCCTCTGTGTGATCGTAGGGGTTATCACGTACGTTAGAGGCGCCCTAGATCTCCTAGGATCTCTTTTAATGGTTATCATGGGTCTGATAATCATTTTTTCTGCAGGTTTTAACTGGCTTATTTTAATTTTAATTTTTCTCTTTCTGGGATTTGTATTTACTCAGTATGAAAAAGATTACAAAAAAGAAATTGGAGTTTATGAAGGAAGGAGAACCGCCAAAAACGTTATTTCAAATGGAATAGTTCCTTTTGTTATGGCAGCAACAGGTAACTATGCTGGTTTTATTGGTTCTATCGCCACTGCTACTGCAGATACACTGGCAAGTGAGGTGGGTGTGGTGGATAAACCAAGGCTTATAACCACCCTTAGAAGAGTTCCCCCAGGAACTGATGGTGGTATCTCCCTCCTAGGTACAGCTGCAGGTATTATCGGAGCAGGAACTATAGGTTTTTTTGCTTATTTTTTAGGTATACATTCTAATATTTTGGTTAACTTAAAAATAGCTGTGATTGCTGGTACTTTTGGCTGTTTTGTTGATAGCATCCTAGGTGCCACATTAGAGAGAAGAAATTACATAACAAACGAACATGTAAATCTCTTATCTACTATAATGGGGGGTCTTTTAGGGATATTTCTTGTTTAAGGGTGATAATATGAAAGGGATCATAATGATAATAGATGGAATGGCTGATCGTCCTTTAGGAGAGCTTGAATTTAGGACACCTCTTGAAGCTGCTAACATCCCTAATATGGACAAATTGGCAAAAATAGGAATATGTGGGATTATGGATCCCATAAGTCCAGGTATAAGAGCGGGTAGTGATACCTCACACATTTCAATACTTGGATACAACCCATATGAGGTCTATACTGGACGAGGACCATTTGAAGCTGCAGGTGTTGGCGTAAATGTTGAAGCTGGAGATATAGCATTTCGATGCAACTTCTCAACCGCAGATGAAACTGGAACTATTGTTGATCGAAGAGCTGGAAGAATCAGGGAAGGTACAGATGAAATTGCCCAAGTGATTAATTCTTTAAAGATAGATGAGGATGTTAAAATAATATTCAAGGAATCAACAGGACACAGAGCAGTTCTCGTATTACGGGGAGAGGGACTATCTGATAAAGTCTCTGATGCTGATCCCAAACATGACGGGAAACATCCAAAGAAAGTAGTGCCATTGGACGATGAAGCAAATTCAAAAAAAACTGCTAAAATACTAAATAAGATTGTTGAAAGGTCTTATGAAATGTTAAAGGATCATCCCATAAATATTAAAAGAATAAAGGAAGGAAAAAATCCGGCCAATATAATTCTGCCCAGAGGAGCAGGTGCTGTCCCAAAAGTCCAACCATTCGCAGATAAATATGGAATGAAGGCAGTTTGTATAGCAGAAACTGGTCTTATAAAAGGAATTGGAAGAATAACTGGTATGGAAGTTCCTGATGTGAAGGGTGCAACTGGAGGTGTTGATACAAATCTAAAAAACATAACCAATGCCATTATGGATGCATCTAGCCAGGATTATGAATTCATACTCATCAATATTGATGGAGCAGATGAAGCAGGTCATGATGGAAACCTAGATGAGAAGCTGGAATTTATTGAAAGAGTGGATGAAGAAATTGAAGAATTAATGAAAATAGACGATTGTTACTTTATTTTAACTGCTGATCACTCCACACCTATATCTGTAATGGATCATACAGGAGATCCTGTCCCTCTTGTAATATCAGGTCCAGAGGTCCGTGTTGACGATGTGGATCAGTTTAATGAGAGAGCTACTGCAAGAGGAGGGCTCTGTAGAATAAGAGGATCTGATGTAATGAGCATTCTAATGGATCTCATGAATAAATCCACGAAATTTGGGGCATAGATATGGATCAGATGATTCCAAAACTCTTTGGAACCTCAGGTATCCGGGGCAAGGTATGGGAATCTATAACCACAGAGCTTGCCCTAAGGGTTGGAAGGGCTGTTTCTACCTATGTTAAAAGAGAAAATAGCGAATGCAAAATTGTTTTAGGATACGATACTCGAACTTCGAGTCAAATGATTGAAAATGCCATAACTGCAGGTATCTTACAGGGCGGATGCTACGTTCTGCGTTTGGGAATGGTTCCAACACCAGTTGTAGGTTATGCTACCATGAAACTTAAAGCTGATGCCGGAATCATGATAACTGCTTCCCATAATCCTCCTGAATATAATGGAATAAAACTCTGGAATCCCAGTGGTATGGCATATACACAAGCCCAAGAAAAAGCTATAGAGAAAATAATCTTTGAAGAAGACTTCCATAAGGCATCCTGGGATAATATAAGGAAAATTGAAGATGTAAGCAGCGTAATATATGATTATATTAATGATTTATTAGATCAGGTAAACATAGAACCTGGTCTTAAAGTTGTCATAGATTCTGGAAATGGGGCTGCTTCATTGGTTTCGCCATTGATCTTGAGAAAAGCAGGATGTGAGGTTATAACTCTTAACTGTCAGCCAGACGGATTTTTTCCAGGTAGAATGCCAGAACCATCGCTTGAAAATCTTTCAGAACTTATGAAAATTGTCAAAGCAACCAAGGCCGATCTGGGCATTGCCCATGATGGTGATGCTGATAGAATGGTGGCAATAGATGAGGAAGGGAACATGGCAGATTTTGACAAACTTTTAGCACTAATATCAAGTAAAATCGGAGGAAAAATAGTTACAACCGTAGATGCATCATTATGTGTAGATGAATGCATGGAGAAGGTTGGTGGCGAAGTAATAAGAACCAAGGTTGGGGATGTGCATGTTGCAGAGGCAATTGTAGAAAATCAAGCGTCATTTGGTGGGGAACCATCAGGTACATGGTTACATCCAGATTTCTGCATGTGTCCAGATGGTATATTATCTGCTCTTAAGGTTGTAGAACTGGTGAGTAACCAAGATCCCCTATCTAAACTTCTTGATAATTTACCAAATTATCCAACAATAAGAGAAAAAATAAACTGTGATGATACCCAAAAAGATCAAATAATGGAGGATGTGCGAGAGAAACTTCCCCAACAATTTGATGATGTTCTGGATGTGAACCTCATAGACGGTATCAGGATCTCCATGAAAGATGGAAGCTGGGTTCTTATAAGGCCGTCAGGTACAGAATCATATATTAGGATAACTTTAGAAAGTAGAACAATAGAAGAGGCAGAGAATATTAAAAAAACATCTCGAGAATTTATCGAAGGATTATTATGAAAGAGGGATTATTATGAAAGCTGTTTTACTCACCGCAGGTGAAGGTACTAGAATGCGTCCATTGACCCTCACAAAGCCAAAAACCATGTTACAGGTTGCTGGAAGACCGATTCTTCAGTACAACGTCGAAGCATTAAGAGATGCTGGTATTAAAGACATAATAATGGTTGTTGGTTATAAAAAAGAGAATATAATTAGTCATTTTCAAGATGGAACTGATTTAGGAGTAAATATAACATACATAACCCAAAAAGAGAGGTTGGGAACTGCCCATGCCATAGGAATGGTACGTGATGCTGCAGATGATCATTTTCTTGTTTTAAATGGAGATATAATAACACGAAGAGATCTTATCATGGATCTGTTAAAAAAATATGAATCAAAAAATGCTGCATCATCAATTATTTTAACTGAAGTTGAGGATCCCACATCCTTTGGAGTTGTAGAAACAAATGGAGACCTAATAAAAAACATCATAGAAAAACCAGCGCTAGAAGAAGCTCCCAGTAAACTCATAAATGCAGGAATATACCTTTTTGACAATACCATCTTTGATGCTATTGATCAAACCAAGAAATCATCAAGAGGGGAGTATGAAATAACCGACTCCATTAAAATTCAAATAAATGAGAGAAAAGTTATTTTAGGACTTAAATCCAGAAATAAATGGATTGATATTGGAAGGCCATGGGAACTTCTGGAGGTAAACGAACTCTTTTTAAGTGAAATTGAACCTAAAAATGAGGGTGAAATTGAGAGAAGAGTGACAATTAAAGGTCCTGTTGTTCTGGGAGAAAACAGTATTATCAGATCTGGATCCTACATCCAGGGCCCAGTTTATATTGGAAAAGGTTGTGATGTTGGGCCTAACTGCTATTTAAGAAAATATACATCCCTAGGAGATAATGTGAGAGTTGGAAACGCTGTTGAAATAAAAAATTCCATCATAATGGATAATACCAATGTTAATCATCTTTCTTATGTTGGAGATTCAATAATAGGAGCTAAATGTAACATCGCTGCAGGTACCAACATCGCAAATTTGCGTTTTGACAACAAAACTGTAAAAATGGAAACAAAAGGTGAAAAAATTGATTCTGGTAAGAGGAAACTTGGTGTTGTTTTTGGAGATGGGGTAAAAACCGGTATAAACTCTAGTTTCAATCCTGGAGTCAAGGTTGGAACAGACTCTGCAATAGGCGCTGGAGCAGTGATTTATGAAAACATACCCCCAAATGCAGTTGTTTTAGTAAAACAAGAACTTAAAATCATAAACTACAGAGAAAGGTAAGATAATATGATCCATGAAAGCGTTAAGATATTTCCAGGTGCAAAAGTCATTGAAAATGTAGAAATCGGCAAACTATCTTCTATATGGTTTAATGCTGTTGTAAGAGGTGATATAGAGCCTATAACTATTGGAAAGTATTCAAATATCCAGGATAACTGTGTTGTACACACTTCAAAGGACTATCCTGTAGAAATTGGTGATTATGTCTCTGTTGGACATGCAGCTATTTTGCATGGATGTAGTGTAGGTGATAACTGCCTTATCGGCATCAACTCAACCGTTTTAAATGGAGCGAAAATCCGAAAAAACAGCATTGTTGGAGCTGGAGCTGTGGTTACAGAAGGAAAAAAATTTTCAGAAGGTAGTTTAATACTAGGGGTCCCTGCAAAGGCTGTAAGACAGCTTCAAGAAGAAGAAATAGGAAACATGAAAAATAACGCCATAAGATACATGGAACTTGCAAAATCAGAAAAGTGATGGCATGGTTAATGTAAAAAAGGTTGTAGATGAACTTGAACCCTATGTTCCTGGAAGATCAATAGAGGAAATAGCAAATAAATACGGAATTGCCCCTAATAAAATTATAAAGATGGGATCAAATGAGAATCCTTTGGGTCCATCTGGAAAAGCTCTCCGTAGCATAGAACATTATCTTAGTTCCATAAGTCAGTACCCTGAAGCATATTCAAAGGATCTCATAAAGGAACTTGCATCCTATGCTGGCACATCCCCTGCCAATCTGATTGTTGGTGGTGATGGAGCAGATGAAATCATAGATGTGCTTGGTAAAACTCTGATAGAGCCTAAAGATGAGTTTATAGTTCCTATACCATCCTACATGTATTATGAATTCACTTTAAAGATTCATGGTGGGATCCCTGTCTTTGCAAAATGGGATATTGCGAGAAACTCCCTGGATGTGAATTCTGTAATAGACTCCCTTTCAGTGCGAACGAAAATAATATTTTTATGTACTCCCAACAACCCCACCGGGGGATTAATAGACAAAAAAGACATAATAACCGTTTTAAATAGCACAAACGCCCTTGTGGTTGTAGATGAAGCCTATTTCGAATTTGCAGGGGTAAATAATGTCAAACTTCTGGAAGAACACGATAATCTATTGATCTTAAGAACCTTTTCAAAGGTATTGGGACTTGCAGGGATGAGGATAGGTTATGCAATTTCAAATCCTTATCTAATACAATATATGAATCGAGTAAAGCCGGTTTTCAGTCTCACAAAACTTTCACAGATCACTGCACTTGCCACACTACAGGACAAAGAGTACATTGAGAAATCCACAGAAATTGGAATAAAAAGCAGGGAGTTTCTCTATAAAGCCTTATCAAAATTCGATACCCTAAATGTCCTATCATCAAAATCAAATTTTTTGCTGGTTGATGTCCGCAACACAGGTATGAAATCAAAATTGCTAACAGAAGAACTCTTAAAAAGAGGAATTATTGTAAGAGATTGCAGTTCATTTAGAGGTCTGGATGATTACTGGATAAGAGTTAGTGTGGGAACACTTAAAGAGGATCAGAGATTTATTGAGATACTGGAAGAAATAATTGGATGATGACTTTTTAACTGATAAGGGTGATAGACCCTAAAAAGTTTTGATCAGCCTTTTTTTAAAAGGTTGAAGGTGTGATTGAATGATAGTCGGTGGAACAGCTATATCCTCCCTTGATTTTCCAAACAAGATATCATTGACTATTTTCACAGGTGGCTGTATCCTACGATGCCCCTATTGCCATAACCCAGAGATTATAGAGGGTGGAGAGCCAGTAAAAGTCGATGAAATCAAGAAAGAAATTATTGATTCCCTTGAATTCATTGACAGTATTGTTATAACTGGCGGAGAACCTCTCATTCAATACAAAGACGTTGAAAAAATTTTAAAATTCTCTAAAGAGCATAATTTAAAAACCAAAATTGATACCAATGGATGTTTCCCTCGTAAACTTCAGGAAATCATAGAACTGGTTGATTATGTTGGATTGGACATTAAGGCACCCTTCCATAAATACAAAGAGATTATAGGGTCTGATGTAGGAGATAAAGTGAAAAAAAGCCTCATGATATGTTTAAATTTCCCAGAAACCTATCTTGAGTGTAAAACCACCTATGTACCGGCTTTAATGGATAAATCCGCCATTATAGAAATTGCACGTGAAATAGAATGTGATATGTACACTATTCAGCAGTTCAGGAACAGAATTGTACTGGATAAAAAATTGCAGGGTACTCCAGTTCCCACACGAGAGGAACTTAGAAAAATTGCTAAAGAAATAAACCCGTTCCTAAAAAATGTAAAAATAAAAACATACGAATTTGGAGAAGAAATTATAGATTGATGAGATAGATTGATTAAATCGATACTTGAAAGATGTATGAATTGATATTTTATAGCTTGATAATCACTTTTAAATTTAAAAAGTTTAGGAGGAGTAGACTATACCTATTTTACTGTTTGGAAGCAGGAATATTGAACTTATAACTGGCAAGAAGACCATAACTATCAGAAAACTTTGGAAAAAGCCCCTTAATATAGGAGATCGTCTGCACTGTTACTGGAATCTGGTATCAAAGGAGCGAAAAAAGCTTTTTGAAGCTGAAGTTACCGATTTGGAGATAGTTAAGTTTAAAGATCTCATCAAAGATGATGAACTAGCAAGAAAAGAAGGTTTTTCAGATTCTCTAGAACTTGAAAGAGAGTTTAGAAGAATGTATCCAGATGATACTCAGGATGATTCTCTCTTTCAAATAATAAGTTTTACAAAACTTCCTGTTGATGAATGGGAAGGTGAGAAAATAGATGAGAAGGCAATGATTATTGAGAGAGGCGATATATTATTTGATATTGGTAAATTCAATAAATCTGTGATGTGTTATGAAGCTGCACTAAAAATCGACCCTGAAGATATTTATATACTCAATAGGAAGGGTGATAATCTAACACGTCTGGGTAAATTTGAGGAATCTATTTCCTGTTATGACAAAGCATTAAATCTAGACCCAGAAAATGAATTTATCTGGAACAACAAAGCCATCGCTCTCCTAAATTCAAACAAACCTGGAGAAGCCCTAAAATGTAACAGCCACGCTTTAAAATTAAACAAAAACAACTTTGTGATACTATATTGGAGAGGATTTATCTTAGAGATGCTGGGAAGATATGATGAAGCATTAGAATGCTATGATAAAATAGTGGAGCTAAACCCTGAAGATCCAGAAGTATGGAACGCCAGAGGGAATCTTCTAAGCGAAATGGATCGTGTCGAAGAGGCCCTAAAATCCTATGATAAAGCATTGGAATTGTGTCTTGATGATGCACCAGACGCATCTACATGGAACCGAAAAGGAAACGCTCTCCTAGAGCTTGGAAGATTCAAAGAAGCCATAGATTGCTACAACAATGCATTGTCCCTAGATCCCGATAATGAAGCCTACTGGTGCAACAAGGGAGTTGCATTTATGGAATTAGACAAATTTGAAGATGCAGTGGAATGCTTTAACACAGCATTGATCATAAATTCCAGAAATGATGATGCAAAGGTTTTAAAGGACGAATGTTTGGAAAATCTATGACAAAATGTTGAATAATAATCATATTGACTTATTAATTATTTCTTTACAGAATTAACGTATTGTTAATCTTTTTATAAAAAATTTTTATAAAAAAACTATAAAAAAAGTATGAAATTTGAATTGTTGCAAAAAAAATGTTAAGAAATAGTGCAACTCTTATACACTTTATAAATGAATCATAAGTATTAATCGATAAATTACATATAAATATAGCTCTAATCTCTATGGAATCTAATTTTCCCTAAATTATTTATTTTATTTTAGAATGTCTAACTAGGACTTTTTTGCCTGCAAAATTGGGTTTTTTAAGGTAACCACATGATCTTATAAAATATGAACAATTTAGTTTGAAAAGACTGTATTTGATGTCATTTGACTGAAAAATCGTAATTTTCTGTTAGGTTAACCACTTGGTCCACAAACTAATAAAAGTTAGATATCGAAAAAAAATAGATTTTATTGTTTATCACTTAAAAAAGACTTTTTTAAAACTAAATAAATGTGATATGAGGAGAAAAATTGATTTATGGATAATAATCAATTAAATGGCCAGATTCTATTTTTTCCCCAATATTTTATCCATCGAAGTTCTAATTGTGCCCACCCATGGCTTTAAAATATCTCGAGAATCAGTTTTTCCTCTATTATTATCTTCTTCAGAATTCAGTATATGGGCTTGGTTCATCACATAATCCTGGAGCCAATCTGCTAATTCATAGTCAGGAAGGTTTTCTAAAAATACCCAAGCATAGCCATCGTGCTCACTGCTTAAGTTGAGCTCACCTTCCTCTATTTTACCTGACATTATGATATGAACTGCCCTTATTAAGGGTAAATTCTGTTCAGAAGCTCCCACAACATGATCCAGGGCTATTTTTAGGTTAGTTTCCTCAAGAACTTCCCTTATAAGTGCATGGTCAAAGGACTCTCCCTGATCCACCTTACCCCCAGGAAGCTCCCATTTTCCAGGGTTAGTTTTAGAATCAGTAGATCTCTTGATAATGAGAACTTTGCCATTTTCATCTGTCAGGAGTACACGAACTGCTAGTCCAAAAACGTATTCTATCATCTAATCTACCTAAAAGTTATGTTAAATTATCAGTTATATTATTATTTCTTAAAATTACTTATAATATCTTTGATTTTGGTATATTAACAAATACTAAGATTGTGATGTTAAATCATTTTTTTTAAGAATTAATTGCTTCATTTAAATGTTTAAGTATATAAACATGCTTCTTTTATAAAATACATTTTAAAATTTTATTATAGATAATTTTAGCCTTTTATTCTCTAAAATTTATAAAATCAGAGTTTAGAATTCCTCCAGATGAACCAAAGAAATCCCCATTGTTATATAAGAGGCCAAATGGAATTTTTTGGGTGACATACTTAAATCTCACTCCCTACGTGTAAAGAGGAAATGATCGCGAGATTTAAAACTGCTGCTAAGGTGTGAATTTTAGGAATGTTTTAATAGTGTTTTTCTGGTTTTTTCCTTCTTTCTTTCATTACTGAGAGTTTCATGTGGTTTTTAGTTCCTCTGCCAGTATAAAAGAAGATAATCAAATTTTAACTACTTCACTTGAAAGTCCAATATTATTCTAACCATTGGAGGCTCTTGATCTATATCGATAGAAATAGGAGGACCTTCATCCATATACATAGAAGTTAATATGAACTCATTTGATATTTGTTCATCATGACTGCTCTCAATGGTTTTTATGGTGAATATATGCTTTTCACTATTTTCAAAGAAATCTCTAACCTTTGTTGCATCTCGTCCGATAACTCGTAGCATTATCATAAGATGTTCGTCACTAGCAAAATGAAAATCTTTAATAAAATCTTCAGGCACTATTAGATCCCTCATTGACCCCCCTATTTCTCGAATAAAAGTTATTGGTGCTGACACGTCTGCCAAAATAATCACCTCATTTAGTTTTCATATTTTAATTCAATTTAATACGTTAATGATAATATTCCTATGACTTTATATGCTTTGAAACTAGACTTATCCCCCATTCTGCCATTTCTTTAGCTTTTTCTCTTGTTTTAGCTTCTGCAAAACATCTGAATATGGGTTCTGTCCCGGAAGGTCTTATTATAACCCATCCATCCTCTGTAAATATCTTCACCCCATCAGTAGTATCCACCTCATAATCAGTGGTTTCTTCTGCAATTTTTTGCATGGTCTCCTTTTTAAGTTCATCAGGGCATTTTATCTTCATTTTTTCAGAGTAATAGGATGGAAGCTCTGCTATAAGCTTTGAAAGTGGCTTTTTCTCTTTTGCAATTATCTCAATTATCTTGGCAGTTGAGAGTGCTGCGTCTCTTCCATAAACAAAATCGGGAAATATAAGCCCACCATTTTCTTCCCCACCGAATAGACCATTTCTATCTTTTAATTCCCGTGCAACCAGTAAATCCCCCACTGCTGTTGTTATTACCTCTCCATCATATTCGCGAGCAATATCATAGATTGCTGTGGATGTTGCCACTGTTGTAACTATCAAACCTCCGCCATTTTCAATTAACATATATTTTTCAACCAGTGCAAAGGTTTTATCACCGAAAACAAATTCTCCCCTCTCATCAATACATATTGTCCGATCTGCATCCCCATCATGAGCTATACCTACATCTGCTCCTGTTGCTTTCACCACCTTGATTAGCTCCCCAAGATTATCAATGGTGGGTTCAGGCTCCCTTCCCGGGAAAAATCCATCTGGCTGGCAGTTTAAAGTTAAAACCTCACATCCTAATTCTCGTAAGACATAAGGCGTTGTAAAACAGGCCGCTCCACTTCCACAATCAACTACAACCTTTAATTTTGCATTCTCTATTGCATCTTTATCAACACGACTTATAACTCCATTAATATATTCGTCAATTATTCGAGAGTTTCCTAAAACCTCTCCAATTTCATCCCATGATGCTCTGTGGGGTTT
>VGTM01000057.1 GCA_016874685.1 Methanobacteriota archaeon | reverse complement strand
TTAAAATCAATGAAGATATCGGAGTGGACTTAAATACAATCAATGACACTAACTTTGACGAATTCCTGGGAAAACTGCACGAGTATTTAGAGGACATACAATCTGAATTCATACCCTATGGCTTACATGTCTTTGGACAGCCACCACAGGGAGATGAACTTACCAACCTGGTACAATCTTTATTAGGTTTTGGATTTAGAGATTATATGAAAACCCAAAACTTATCTGATTCAGAGGTTCAGTTAATACTTAAAAAGTTATTAATTGAGGGAATGAGTGTTGACCAGGCACAGATTTCAGTTCTTGGTTCAACGTCTACAGAAATGACCATATATCTCAACAAGGCTTTAGAGTATGCTGAAAATGTCAATAAATGTACCAATGAAATGGAAAGTCTTCTAAAGGCATTAAATGGAAGATATATTCCTCCAGGTCTTTCAGGAGATCCGATAAACAATCCAAATGTGCTTCCAACTGGAACTAACTTCTATTCATTTGACCCAAGAAAAGTTCCAACTGCAGAAGCAACAGCTATAGGCAATAAGCTCGCCCAGGATTTAATTGATGAGTACTTGCAGAATACAGGTAACTACCCTACCAAAATATCATTCATGCTATGGGCTATTCACACTCAACAGGATATGGGTGTAATGGAAGCTGCGATATTTTATCTACTAGGCGTAGAAAGAGTACCTGATTCAGCAAATCCCAGCATTGTAACTGATGTTAGATTGATTCCTAACCTAGGAAGACCCAGAATTGATGTAGTAATAAGTACTACTGCTCTATATTTAACCATGTTCCGAGACAGACTTGACTTAATTGACAAAGCAGTTAGATTAGCTGCATCAGCCAATGACACCCAGACTAACTATGTAAAACTGAACTCAGAAAACATATACCAGTACTTAAAATCTAAGGGATACAGTGACGAAATGGCCAGAAAACTTTCTATGGCACGAATATTCTCACAAGAGGAGGGTAATCATAAAAATGCCATGCAGCATGCATTACTTGCAGGCGCTACTTGGGAAGATGAAGGTCAATTAGCTGATACTTACATAAGCACGTTTGGAAATCTATTTCAGGGATCAGAAATTAACTCCATTCTCTTTGAAGATTTGTATAAACAAAATCTCAATGGAACAGAAGCAGTTGTTTTTAGACGAACTTTCAATGCTAATGATCTATTCAGTGATAGTGACTACATGGGATACTTTGGCGGACTTGGTCTAACTATTAGAAACATTTCAGGTAAGGAACCACTGATGTACATCATGAACACGGAGAATGTTAACAAACCTAAACTGGAAACACTTGCCGTCTCTCTCTGGAGAGATGTAAGGTCTACTTATGTTAATCCTAAATACATTGAGAAAATGATGCAGTCTGGTGCTCCCGGCGCAGGTGAATTCGCAGAGTTTGTTCGTAATATGGCTGCATGGAGCGTTAGTTCCCACGATTCATTAAATGACAACATGTTCCAGGAAACCTACAATGTTTACTTCAAGGACAAATATAACCTCGGCATGAATAAATGGTTCTCCAATACCAATCCGTACTCACAACAGGCTATGGCTGCAGTGATGCTTGAAGCAATCAGAAAAGGCTACTGGAAAGCTGATGGATCCACTACTACCACATTAGCCAACATAATAGCACAAAATGTTGCTCAAAATGGTGTTGCATGCTGTGATTGTACGTGTGGTAACATCGCCATGATGAAATGGGCCACATCTTATATCAACGCAGACCTTCTAAGCCAATTCAACAGTGCAGTGTACAAAGCAACTGGAAATCCGGCATTTGCACCTGCTTCTTCACCTTCAGGAGGAGTACCGGGATCAGGACAAAACCCCGGAGTTTCACCAGGACAGACAGGTTCACCAGGACAGAGAAGTTCAGGATCAGGAGGACAGATGAGTGCAGGACAGTCAGGTGCTGAAAGTGGAACTGGACCAGGACATGCTGGACAATCAGAAGGTGCAGGAGGAAAAACAGGATACGAAGTCTCAAAGGCAGGTTCATCAGGTTCTCAAGCATCAGGAATGCCAATTTGGGCCATAGCAGGAGTTGTTCTTCTTACAGGCCTAGTTGCTGCTGGATACTTTAAAGGCAGTATCTTAGGGTTCTTAGGACTAATAAGAAAATAACTCTCCCTTTTTTATTTTTTTCTTTTTTTAACAACTGAAATTTTTAAAACACTGCGTTTGTATACCTTCTTCTAAATTATTTGTTTCCGTACTATCCATTTAAATAGCCAATAACTTAAAAACTAATTTCCCTCATTTTCTTTTTTTATCAAAAAAGAGTTTAGGGATCTATATTGTTGCCAGATCCCCTCAAAGACACCTTTGGAATAACAGGAGGTTAGAATGGACTCTATTGGTGTCATGGTTATTATCAACATTAATTGGTCAGTCCCCTATATAAATTTTACTTTAATAATATTCAAGTAAAATGGAAAAATATATATTCAAGAAAAGTTTATTTTTATTCAAATAAAATTTAAAGGAGGTGAAAAAATATGGAAAAAAACGTAATTTTATTAGTGATTACGCTCTTTTTTGCAGTGATACTATGCGGTACAGTAGCAGCCGAAGATTCACAGGGTGGCGAATTGGAAAAGTCTAATATTGATGATAATTCAACATCAGATTTACCATATCAAGGAAATTCGCAGAATAACGATACATCAACAAATAGTAATGAGAATCAGGCTGTAGACCCTGAAATTACTCTTAATATAAATCTGGAACATCCAGAAGCGCTTTCGGGAGATAAATTACCAACAATAACAGTTAAAGACAATGATGGAAACCTTATAGATCCGGTAACAATCACTAAAACTGGAAATGATCAATATAAAGTTAAGTTCCTCAGCGATAAAACCAGTTTCAATTTGACCATTGGTGTTCTGGGACATGTGCCCCAAACCGTGAATGTAAATGTTTCTAAAAAGAGCTCAAGTGATCCAACACTTTACGGTGAAGCTGCAGTGAGTCTAAGAGCCTACAACCTAATGATTATAAGCAGTACAGATAGTTATTCTAAAGCCTTTGTAGAATCCTATAAACAGCTTAAAAACCAGGGCTACTACTATAACCTACATTACTTCAGCTTATCAGAGTTAAATTCTAATGATCAAGAAATTCAGCTACGAATGAAAACATCATCTAATAAAGCAGATGTAATAGTCATACAGATGATCAGTGGCCCTGATAATGTAGCTAGAATAAAAAAATTAATCCAGAACACTAATGCTCAAAAAATTCTAGCGATCAGATGCGGAGTAGCATTTTTAGATGATCCCCGGTTTGATTCAGATGACTCTATTAGCAGCCACTACTGGGATCAGGGCGCACAGGAAAACATCAGAAGATTTCAGTTATACGTTCTAAATTCCGCGGGTATGAAATTAAAAGATGGAGAAGATTTAAATGTGGTCAAATGGCCAGCTCAGTGGATTTATCATCCTGATGCTCCAGTGGCCATGTTTAAAACATGGAATGAATACATTAACTGGTACCAAAGCCGAGGCACATTCTATGAAAAAGCACCGTGGATTGGAATTGTAGCATATGATTCCAGTTTCAAAGGAGACAACCAAGAAATGCACGTAGCACTCCTAAGAAGTTTGGAAAGTAAAGGTTTCAACGTAATACTGACCTTTGCCAATGCACAAGGACGAATAAATATTATAGACCTATACTTCAAAAATGGGAATACTACTCGAATTGATGCTTTGATAACGTGTGTTGGTTTCAATTACGTATCAGGAGTTACAAAGGGAGTTGAAATATTTAAAGACCTTAATGTACCTGTATTTGCACCAATATACTCATCAAACCTTGAAGAATGGCTGGAAAGTTCCTATGGAATGGTAAGTGAATTGCACTGGCAGATTGCCCAGCCAGAAATTGATGGTAGAATAGAACCTATTCTAATGGGAGGTAAAGAAAGCGTAGAAAGAGATTCAGAAACTGGTATCTTAGTTGTACGTTTCAAACCAATAGAGGATAGAATAGAAAGAATAACTGAAAGGGTAAAAAACTGGGTAGAACTCCGTAAATTGGATAATTTCGACAAAAAGATAGCCCTATTGTACTACAACATAGGGGGTGGAAAAGATGGTGTTTCTGCTTCCTACCTAGATGTAGTGGCAAGTCTTGAAAACATCTTAAAAGCTTTAAAAGCAGACGGCTACAATATACCAACCAACTATTCAGCAGAGGATATAGTTAATTTGATGCTCACTGCAGGTAATAATGTAGGTTCATGGGCTCCTGGTGAATTGGAAAAAGTAGTTGCAGCAGGTGCAATAACCCTACCTATCAGCGAATACCTAAACTGGTTCCAAACTCTACCTGAAGCACTTCAAGAGGAAGTTTTAGCTGAATGGGGACCAGCACCAGGAAATGTCATGATATACCAGGACCAAATCGTTATTCCAGGAATCATGATTGGCAATGTATTTTTAGGACCACAGCCCATGCGCGGTTGGAGTGAGGATCCTGAAAAAATCAGGCATTCTACAACTCTGCCGCCTCATCATCAGTACATTGCATTCTACATGTGGCTTCAGAACCATTTTAATGCAGTTATACACCTTGGAACACACGGAACCCTGGAATGGTTACCCGGAAGAAGTGTAGGATTAGGTGGTGATGACTGGCCAGATGTTCTAATTGGAAACCTGCCCAATATTTATCCATACATAGTGGAAAACCCTGGAGAAGGTACTCAGGCTAAAAGGCGTGGTTATGCAGTTATAATTGATCATATGATCCCTCCAGTGATACCATCTGAACTTTATGGAGAACTGGCAGACCTTGATGATCTGATAAATAGTTTCCAAACCACTACTAACCAACAGAGAAAGGAAATCCTGCAGAATCAAATTAAAGAAATGATCAATAAACTGCACATCCACGAAGATCTGAATCTGGATCTGGAAAATACTCCATTTGATGAAATTGCACACAAAGTTGAGCATTATCTGGAGGATCTTAGAGAATCAATGATACCATATGGTCTCCATATCTTTGGAAGCTCTCTTTCCGGTGATTTGCTTGATCAGATGATAGAATCAATCGTAAGCTTTGACCCTGCAAAAAGAGATAATCCTGCTTTCAGAGAAGAACTAAGAAAAAAACTCAGTGAGAACTTTGAGATGCAGAACCTTTTAGCAGCTTTAAGAGGCGAATTCATATCACCAGCCCCTTCAGGAAGCCCCATAAGAAAACCTGATGTTTTACCTACCGGAATGAATTTCTACTCCTTCGACCCCCGTACAGCTCCAGATACAGCAGCATGGGAAATAGGTAAAAAAATGGCCGATGAACTTATAGAATCGTTCTATAATGAGAAGGGTTATTATCCTGAAAGTGTAGGGGTGATATTATGGTCAATAGAAACCATGCGTACCAATGGGCAGAGTATAGCCATGATTTTGAGACTTATGGGTGCAGAACCTGTATGGACTTCAGGTCGTTTCACAGGCATTAAAGTTACACCACTGAGCGAACTTAAAAGACCTCGGGTGGATGTGGTTGTGTCTATAAGTGGTCTTTTCCGTGACACATTTTCTTATACCATTGAAATGCTTGATGATGCTTTTCGTATGATTGCTGCTTTAAATGAGAGTGATGTGGATAATTACGTGCGAAAACATTACCGGGAAGACCTGGAGAAATATTTAAAGAAGGGATTACACCCCCAAGAAGCAGAAAACATTGCTATTGCCAGGATCTTTGGACCTGCTCCTGAAGCATATGGAACTGGAGTAAGTGAACTGGTTACCACTACTGCTGGATGGGAAGATCAATCTGAACTTGTGGATACATATATAAGAAGAATGTCTTACTACTATGGTCGAAACAATTTCGCTGTAAGTGGATTAGAATCATTCAAAAACCAGTTAACACGGATAGATGCAACAGTACAGATCAGAGATAGTATATACGGTCTTTTAGATAACGACGATGTCTTCCAATTCTTAGGAGGTATTACTATGGCGGCAAAATCACGTTCTGGAAAGGATGTGGATATTTACATTGCCAACACGCGAACAAATAGTCCCAAAATTGAAAACCTTTCCATATTCTTGAATAACGAGCTAAGAACCCGGGTCTTTAACCCTAAATGGGCGGAAGGTTTGCTTCAAAATGGATTTTCCGGCGCTAATACTATAAGTAAACACGTGGAGCATCTTTTTGGCTGGAGTGCGGTTTCACATGACTCGGTGAAGGATTGGATGTGGCAGCACGTTGCTGAACACTTTGTATTCAACTCTGATATGAGAAATCAGCTGTTAAGTGCAAATCCGCATGCTTTCAAGTCAATAGCAGCTTGGAGTCTGGAAGCGGCCAGGAGAGGTATGTGGAGTCCAGATGCTGCTACTTTATCAAATCTTGCAAATGAGTACATAATGGCTAACGTACAGTACGGTGTTACCTGCTGCCATCACACTTGCAGTAACCTGAAATTCAACCAATACGTGGTTCGAATGTCTTCACTGTCACCTCAGGAACTTCAGATATTTTCTGATGTGATGAGGAGTGCAACAGGTACAGGTGTTAATATACCTGGAGGAGCTCCAGGACAAGGAGGACAAACAGGACCTGGATCATCACCCGGACAGACAGGAACAGGGCAAACAGGAGCATCGTCAGGACCGACAGGGACAGGGACAGAATCCAGTAAACAGGCCGGAGAAACAGGAAGAAAACAAGGACACGAAGTCTCAAAGGTAGGTTCATCAGGTTCTTCAAGTTCAGGAATGCCAATTTGGGCTATAGTGGGAGTTATTTTTCTTACAGGCCTAGTTGCCGTAGGATACTTTAAAGGCAGTGTCTTAGGATTCTTAGGGCTCATAAGAAAATAACTCTTCCTTTTTTATTTTAATCCTGAAACTTCTAAAAATCGGAAAATCAAGAATCAGCTTAAAATTGCAGGTAATTAATTTGGAGGAGTATTAAAAACACCGTGATACTCATATATATTGTAATACTTTTTGGTTTGGTATTACTAAGTTGTATAAATTCGGACAATAAGTAATAATACTATATAAATAGAAATTATTATATAGATGAAAAACAAACAATGAGATGATCAAAATGTTCACGATACTATGGCAGATGGGAGTTTTATCAGCAGTTTTAGTGTTTGGAGTGAAAATTGGCCTCGCAATGGGATTTGCCGGTCTATCAAAGAAAGTTGCAGGAGCCATAGCACTAGGTTATGGTGTTGGAATACTTTTATTGACAAAAATAGCCTCAGGATATACAGACATTCTATATAAGGTCATTTACGACTATAATTTTGTTATATTCCTGGCGATGGCCATCATCATCATCTATACAGGATTTCACACCATTAAAGAATGGAAAACTCACCAAAAAAATCATGCCAAGGCATCCTGCATGGCAATGATTGCACCATGTCCTTGCTGTTTTGGAGCCGTTGTAGCTGCAATCATATTAATGTCGCCCCTTATAGGAGCTTCTGCTTTCTCTATTGGGAAATATGCAGCTCTATTTTTGAGTTTGACCATAGGGGTATTTTATCTCGCATCTGGTGCTCTCATAAGAATCTTAAAAAAACCATACCCAGTTTTACTGGGCAATTTCATGCTTTTTGTAGGGCTTTACTTTTTGGTATCTGCTATAGTACTCCCAAATATCAACACAGTCCTAGCATCTAAAATCAGCCCATTAAATATTCCATCTATCTCAATAATGTCTTATGTATTTGTAATGGTGCTTATTCTAATGATAGCTGGAATATACATAACAAAGAAACAAAGTCCATTATTAGGAAAATAGACGAGGTGATTTCATGGTAGCAATTCCTGGCAGCGAAATACTTAGTGGGGCGTTACACGTTATCTCACAGAGCCTTCTTCTGCCCGTCATTGTAGGTCTTCTTTTGTTTATAGGATATGCAATAATCAACTTTGGAGGACTTCTCTCAGAATACTCCAGCAGAATTAAATTTGACATTGAAGAAATTGAAAATATTATAAGAAATATCTCAAATCCCGGCACTCCAGAGGAGATAACTGAAGTTGTAGAAAATAGCAATCTCCCCAAAAATCACAAAGAGATTCTCATCAAGCTAGCATCCAATTCAAATCTTGGTAAAAAGTCAAGAGAAGCCCTAGCAAAAAAGTTGATCGAACAGGAGGAATTAAAGGCCGCTAAAACTATTGAAAAAACAGATATCATTACCAGGCTTGGACCAACGTTAGGATTAATGGGAACACTGATCCCTATGGGTCCTGGTTTGGCTGCTTTAGGTGCTGGCGATATCCAAAGCCTTGCACAAGCCATCATAATAGCATTTGACACCACTGTTGTAGGCCTTGCAGCTGGAGGCATAGCATATGTAATATCAAAGGTAAGAAGAAGATGGTATGAAGAACATCTTTCAACCCTAGAAACTCTATCAGAATCTATTTTGGAGGTTTTAGATAATGTTAAGAAAGAAAAATCGGTTTCTAAGTGATCACGATGAAGATCCCATGGCAGGTTCTGCAAATCTGGTAGATGCAATGCTTGTACTTGCAGTTGGATTTTTAATAGTCACTGTCTTATCATTTAATATGCAGAGTATAGTATTCAGCAGTGCATCTCCTGAAGAGAAAAGAGCTATGATGGAAACCGTTAAAGAGATCGTTCAGGTAAAAATGGGAAAGGAACTTAATCAAACTCCAGATATAGAATCTGGAGAGGGAAGTGGATATGTAGAGATGGGTATGGTGTACAAAGATCCAGAAACAGATAAATTAATATTAATTCCACCATAAAGATCTAAATATGATAATACCTGTCCTGGATATAAAAAAGGGTTTAGCTGTTTCTGGAAAATCAGGAAAAAGAGAAACATACACTCCCCTTAAAACTATTTTTCATAATTCTTCAGATCCCTATGAAATTTCCAAAAAATTCAAAAAAAAAGGTGCTTTAAGAATTTATATTGCTGATTTGGATGCAATAGATGAAAAAGGTTCTAATTCTGAAATTATAGAAAAAATAAATAATAAAATACCTGTAATGTTAGATGCAGGAATCAGCAACTTCCAAGAATTTGAAGATGCATCTAAGATAGCAGATAAAGTCATTGTAGCAACTGAGACTTTACGAAGCATTAAATATTTGGATGAGATATTTAGATCTTTCAACAAAAATAAAATAATTTTAAGCATTGACATTATAAACAACCAAATTCTAAGCAAATATGCTAATTTCGATTGTAAAACAATCATAAAAAAGATAAATGAATTAAAGCCATATGAAGTTATTCTTCTGGATATTTCAAGAGTAGGAACTGAAAAAGGATTTGATGTAAAACTTATAAACAAATTTTTAGGGCTTGAAACATCTATAATTGTTGGTGGCGGAATTACAAAAACAGATATTGATGTTCTAGGTAAACTGGGAGTAGAAAAAATTCTGGTAGGTTCCGCCCTTCATAAGGGAAAATTGGGGAATTATCTCCATTTCCACTAACCTAAAATTTTCTCAAATACTTAAGCTTATAGCATCATGTAACCAAGATAAAAACATGCTAAAAGTCATATTAATCGGCCCAATCACGCAGGATACAATAGTGAAAGGGAAATCCATTTATAGTTCTACTGGTGGAGCAGTATATTATCATGCAGGAGTACTATCAAGCCTAGGAATCGACACTACTGCACTGGTAACTATTGCAAAAGAAGATCAGGATTTACTCGCTGCATTTCCAGAGAATGTAAATGTTGTTCCCATATTTGTAAAAGAAACCCTGCATTTTGAAAACATATATCCTCAAGATAACCCTCATTACAGAATACAAAGAGCATATATTCCTGACAACCCCATAAAGCCCAAATATATATCAAAAGTAAATTTAAAAGGTTTAGATGCTATTCTTCTAGGTCCGCTTTGTCCTGCTGATATTCCCTTAGAGACTCTAAAGTTTATATCTAAATCAGGAGTTCCCATCTATCTTGGTGCACAAGGTTATCTAAGGCATTTAAAAGACCATCAAATCATTTTAAAACCCTGGAAAGACTTTAAAACCTTTCTTAAATACGCAAAAATGCTTTTCCTGGATGAGAATGAAGCTAGAGTTATGGTAGGCCAAAAATTCGGCGATCTATGTGAGATTGCAAAAAGTATCACATCTTCTGGTCCTGAAGAGACAATTATAACTCAAGGAAACCTAGGAGCATTTGTTTATTCAAAAAAGTATGGTAAATGTGTTAGAATCTCTGCTTGCACTCCAAAAATTATAAAAGATCCTACAGGTCTTGGTGATACCTTTATGGCAGCTTATGCAGCAAGTAGATTTAAAAAACACTCGCCTAAAGATTCTGGAATATTTGCGGCAGCAACGGCTGCAATAAAAATCGAGAATAAAGGAGCTTTTAGTGGAAGCAAAAAATCCGTTATGATGAGGGTCTCAAAATACTTTACTAACAAGAAAATGGATAAATGATCATAATTATCTATTTCATTCTAACTTTTTTTAACCATATACCATCTAAACACCCAAAATAGCTGGTAATATTAAGAAGGGTAAAATTCCTGCGCTAAAAAAAAGAACTATTCCCAATACAGTTAAAACTAATTTTCTATCCATTATACCTGTACAAATTAGTAATACTCCTAAAAATCCAAGCACAGCTGGAATCACGTGTGAATAAATCAAATAACCTGTTAAAACCTGTGTTTCTGCCATTTTATCACATCTTTAATTAAATGATTTGTTATTTGATTTTTTATATTATTCTTATGAGATATAATAGTAAAATATAAATCAATAATACTTATGAGGATTCCTAAAATATTTCCTAATGAGGAGCTTGCATATAATATGTTGATCTTAATGTATAATATAATAGTCACAGCTATATGAATCTATTTATATTAAAATAAATATTAAATGGTCTAAAAAAACAAGGTTTTTCCAAAAAGTATTTATTATTTTAAAATATAAGTTAAAATGATTAAGTAATAGCTGAATCAAAGGATGATTTTAATAGAAGGATCTTACATTCAGCTTTAAAATAAATAGGGAATTAAATGATTAAGTAACAAATTTGAAGGAAAAATTCATTCCATGAAGGGAAGTTTTAAGATGTATTTAAAACATTTTAAGGAGGAAAACCAATGCTACATGGAACTGAAGTTCTAAAAAAAGGATTCGCAAAGATGACTAAAGGAGGAGTCATAATGGATGTTGTAAACGCCAAACAAGCACAAGTTGCTGAAAATGCTGGTGCAGTGGCTGTTATGGCTCTCGAAAAAGTTCCAGCTGATATAAGGATTTCCGGAGGCGTTGCCAGAATGGCTGATCCTTTGAAAGTTCAGGAGATAATGGAAGCAGTTTCAATTCCTGTTATGGCAAAGGTAAGAATAGGACACTTCGTTGAAGCACAGATACTGGAATCAATAGGTGTAGACATGGTTGATGAGAGCGAGGTCTTAACTCCTGCAGATGAGAAATATCACATTGATAAAAAGAATTTCACCATTCCATTTGTATGTGGAGCCAGGAATCTGGGGGAAGCTCTGCGAAGAATCGATGAAGGTGCAGCCATGATACGGACAAAGGGAGAAGCAGGGACTGGAAATATTGTTGAAGCAGTAAGACATATGCGAATGATAATGGGATGTATTCGAGAAATTCAGAACAAGACAGAAGAAGAATTATGGGGAATTTCGCGTAAAATAGAAGCTCCACTTGAACTGGTGAAAGAAACTGCTAAACATGGAAGATTACCTGTAGTAAATTTCGCTGCCGGTGGTGTAGCCACCCCTGCAGACGCCGCCCTTATGATGCAATTAGGTGCAGATGGTGTTTTCGTTGGATCAGGAATATTCAAGTCTGAAAATCCCGAAAAATTTGCAAAAGCAATTGTGGATGCAACTGCCCACTATGATAACCCTGAACTTTTAGCAGAAGTTTCCAAAAACCTTGGAAAAGCTATGCCGGGTCTAGAGATGAGTGATATCCCTGAATCGGAAAGACTTCAATCAAGAGGTTGGTGAAGATAAAAAGATTGATAATGTCCAGAGGCTAATTTTTAGAATTAAATATAACCTCGCCTCCACATTGCTACAAACTCTGTTATTTAACTAAATTTTGGGCATATTTTGGAATCCAAATTGCAATATTTAGTAGATATTTAATTCTTTCTTAAGAATTGTCCATGTTTGATTTTAGCATTTTCTATCGCCTTTTCAATGTCATCTTCTTAAATATAATTCCATTTAAATTGTTTGAAATCCTTCTCCATAGATTTTATTCTTCTAGGCGTTAATAAAAGCTTTTCTTAACAAGTTGAATTGGATACAGTTTCCCAGTAAGCTACTGAACAACTTTTTCGTCCTTTTTGAGGAACACAACAATTAATGCACATGTCATGGATAAGAACAAAAAATTTCCAAGTATTCCGGCGATTTGTGGATTACTTAAATAAATAACAGATAACATATAAATGGCAATTGCGATTATTTCAAATCCAATTAATATTCCTGATCATCCAACAATCCTCAAAATACCCTCATATATCATAACATTACCCCTAAATTCTAATTTTTATTTTTTTTATCTAATTCCTTAATAAATCCATGAAATTTAAAAATTAAAAAAATAAAAAAATAAAAATTGAGGAGATTTAATGATTTAAACTGCTTTATCCCCCTTTTCTCCAGTTCTTATTCTTACCACATCTTCTACTGATGATATAAATATTTTACCATCTCCTATGTCCCCGGTTTGTGCGCTCATCACTATGGCGTCAATGACT
>VGTM01000056.1 GCA_016874685.1 Methanobacteriota archaeon | reverse complement strand
AATTGTCACAACACTAGGTCATAGTCACTGCTTGGAACATGATCCCATACAGTGACTCTAACTTTGTTGTTTCCTACTTGTAGCTTGTCACCTAAATATATTATACCTGGTATATTACCATAACCATCACTTCTAGCACTGTAACTTGTACCATCAAAGTTAAATGAACAGAAGGCAGTTCTCCATTGGCTTCCATCCCAGTATTCCACTAAAGCATTGTCTGTAGCTCCGTATATATTTAAATACAAAGCTGCATCAAGAATCCTGGTAGAATCTTCAGGTATATAGAATTCACTCACTACACTCACTGCTGAACCATGTCCTGTTCCTCCTACATTTGGCAGATTAGTTATAACGAAAGGTATCCCATCATCATAATCATCAAGGGTGTTTCTGTTTGCTGTGAAATCAGTCCAGGACATTACTCTTCGTGTTGTGAATGATGTAACAGTTCCAGTTCCTAAATCATATATTCTTCCATATTGGTCTGCTGTACCACTACCGTTCAGATCCTGTGGATTCGGTACGGCTAATCCTGCAGCATCTGGAAAATCGAATCGACTAGTTAAAAGGCCTTGTGGAACCTTCATGGTAGTGGTATAATTGCCTATCAAAGCAAACCATGGCATGTCATAACGATCAATCTCACTACCGGTCATATTCAAGAAGTTTACGTAAAAATTGTTTGTTCCAGTAGTTAATTCAGTTGGTAGGATGTTACCCTGATAATTATACACACGGGCATTGGTTCCAGGTCTGTAATTTAGGAAAGTGAATGGACTTGAATTGTAATGGTGATATCCATTAACATTTGCATCCACAGCATAGGATGGACCATTGTAGAAGTTACATGAGCCTGCCAAAAAATAAGCATTAGTTATTGTAGCATTTATAGGTATTGAAAATCTTATATTCGTAGGAGAACTTCCTCCTCCCCAGTAGGGTCGATTACGAAGTCCATAGGAATTCCATGGTTCGAAATTTGTTAACCAGTTGTGGAAGTTCCATAAAGTGGTTGTTACATTCACTTGTTGATCAATAAATTCAGCCTTTTCAACCTTATACCAGGCTCTTCCCATCCATCCTTCTTTTGGACCTGATATCACGTCAACTCTGGTGACAATATCACTACTAATAGATGAAATACCTCTATTGTCTTCAACAGACCCATATTTATCAAGAGTTAATTTATATCCAACTTCAGGAGGTATCAAATAGTTTAAAGATGAAGTAAGTAGATTTTCAGCAGCGGTATCATTTCCAGCAGCATAATATACAGAAGCAGTATAAAGGGTACCATCCTGGTGCATTATTCTCAAGGCATCAGCAGCTATTCTTTCCAGGTGTTGATGATCTTCTCCTGAATAGCTTGGAAGGATATAATAAGACACAAAAGCTGTGGCAAGCACCATAAAAACGACTAAAGCCAAAGTCGCATCAGTGGTAAATATAAAACCTCGATCATCCATATTTTATCACCTTTATTACCCTTTCACCCAAATATAAAATTCAAACCGACATTTCATAGGAGCTATATTTTCCAGGCTTATATCACTTGCTGGTGTTCCATGTGGGGCAGATATGATATATACATCCATTGAATTTCCTGGTGTACTCCTCCCTCTAACGGATACTATATTGTCAAGGAGCATTGTCTGGTTTCGGAGGTAAGTTTCATTTATCTGTTTTTTAACTTCAGTAATATCATGTTTAATTTCACTTTCTGTTACAACTGGATTTGCGTTAACATCTACACTTGCAGCGTCATATCCTCTATTTATAACTAAAACCCAGTAATCATAGGAAGCAACGTATATGTCATTGGTTTGGAAGGATGTTGTATAGGTTCTAGGTTCGCCGGTGGCTCTGATTATACCTTCTAATGATGCTTCTATCTCCAGATTTGATGTAACAACTAAGCGTTCAATTTTTATAACGTTGGTAATGTTACTACTGGGAGGTGTGTTGTTATTTCCAATGGTTTTTACCACAACTGAACTGTTATCTATTCGGGTAATTTTTAAATAATATCCATATTTAGGACCTATTAAATCCTGAATATAAGATTCTTGTAAAGCATTGGTCTTATGAGGGGATAAGTAACTTTCCACAGGCATTTTCTTTGTGGTGTCGTATTTCGCAAGACCTACAACTGATGGATTTCCTGTTTGTTCCCAATTAACTGGTGTTCCAGATGTTTCTAAGAGGGTATCCACAGCATCTGTACCAACTCTTTCAATTGAACTTTGAAAAACAGTTTGCTCAGTGATATAAAACATATTATCCATATTAACTGTAACCATACCTAGAAGAATGGTTAAAGGTATTAAAGCAAGTAGAAGATCCATAGATATTGCAAAACCTCTTGAATCTTTAGATATAAATTTCAAATTATTCCTCCATCTCAAAACATATATGCGCCAATTAATTATAAAGTGAAGATAATGTTATTGAGTGTCAAAGATGTATTTAATTAATTCTTGTTTTATATATCTCTTTTTCTGTCAATATGATAGATAAGTATTTATTATGGTTATATTGTTTTTTCACATTAATATTAGTTTTTGCATATGTTTATGTGCTTATAGTCACATTATTAATATATATTTTATGAAACTACACCAAAAACCAGATTCCTATTTAAAATAAGCTCATTCTCAACTTTAATTGATTATTTTAGAGGGGCTCTTCCATGAAGATTATTTTCGAATAAATGCAGCTTTTTAGATATATTTGTTTTGTATACATTGTAGAACATTTAATTACCAAATAATTTTATTCACCCATATTCATCGACAAATTTATATAATTATTATTCCTAACAATTACTTAGGTGTTATATATATCCTAAAATATGAAGAAATCTGATACAATTCAATATTAATTAAAACAAAGAAAGGATTAAAATGGATAAAAGAGCTCAAGTTTCAGCGGAATTTGTTCTGTTAGTTGGATTCATATTGGTAATCGTACTAGTATTTGCCTCAATTATAGGTGAACAAAGCGAGTTAAATTCCATACTCGCATCTGCAAGAACCGGAGCCAGTGACGCTGTAGCTGAAATTTTCCTTCTAGATAGGGGTATGGGACCTGTAAGAGTTGAAGGCATAGACACTGTAGGAACTGATAATATAACTATTCGTATAAGACTTTCATCTAGTGTATCTAGTTATTATCAAGATTTAATAAGATATAGAACATTGAATTCTATGGCGGCTCAGGGATATACATTGGTTAACAATACAACCATTGTTACGTCTAGACATACATACCAGGTCATAATCTTATGATTGTATCAGGGCTATTGATTAATTGATTCACTAATTGATCATACAGTTTATAATAAACAGTTTAAAAGTCTGAAGGTTTTCTATTTTTCTTCATATTGAATTTAATTTTTATAAAATTTTTATAATATTCATCTTGATATGATTTATTTTGATATTTTAATATGATTTTTTTTAGAATTATATGAATTTCTTATATTATATTTTTTCAAATCTTAAAATAATAGATAAATACCTGAAAACTTATTATTTGGACTGTTCAACGATTTCAATTATTTTAATTGGTTTGTTCCCGCTTGTGCTTAAGATTTTTCCTTCTATCTGAAGTTTAACCCATGAACCGTCATTTACTTTGAGGTCATTTTCCACAAGATATATATCTGGCTTTACATTCGTGCGAATATCATAATCTACTCGAACATGAGCTGTCTTCCTACCAGACTCTATAACCTGTCCAAATGTGTAGTTGCGGTAATATTTGATTCTGAAAATTAAAAAAACGCCGATAACAAGAATCACTGCAAATATAAGCACGGAAAATGAAGGAAAAAACTGAAATGGAAATGCCATCATAAGATAGGTATTTCCTCCAACGAGTACCAATATTATCCCGATTGCTATATACATCAAGAAAAAGTCACGGTAAGCATTGAAATCACGGCTGTACATCAACTTTACCTTAGTGAATAAAAGGTAAAGCATATATGCAATCAATAAAACTCCAATTACGGAATAAATAATAAACGAGAAAAAGTTGAATATGTAAAGAATGGAAATGATTAAAAATGCCGCAGCTATTATTTGAAGTCTCAGTATCGTTCCTTCTTTCTCCTGTGAACTGAATCTATCTTCTATTGCATCTTTGAGCATTTTTGAAGCTTTGGGAGATTCTATTTTTACTTCTTTTTTTGAACTTACTTCAGTAACATCATTGGATTTGGATGTTTGGGTTTTTGATATTTTTGAAATACTTTGATCAACATCCTTTCCAATTCTAGAAACATTATTCTTGATTCTTTCTGTATCTATTTTTCTTAATCTGTTGGGTATATTTGGTATTTCAAGAATTATGGCACCGATAATAGAAAAGAGCTTTATGATTAACTCACCCAATTTTGAGAATATTTTCATAAGATTCCTCAGCAATATTATGTTACGGTAATGGTGATGTAGTTGCTTCCAACTGTCCATTCAATTCTAACGTTACGCCAGCCCTTGTTGACATTGACTGTAGTGTTGGCTAGGTTATAGTCTGTCCTTTGATCAATAGTCAGATTTCCCTGTGAACTTACTATTCTCATGGCCACTGTCCTGTTGGTAAAGTTTAATATTGTGTTTTGAGGAACATAAACGTTCAACGTTCTTCTTGCACCCATTCCATTTGCATATACGATGTTTGCTGCATTTGCAATGCTTTGTACAGCTACTCTTGCATCAGATGCAGCAGATACATCTGAGCTTGCATTTATTGATCTTCCCATTAAAGGTATAGTAATTGAACCTAATATAATCAGAAAAACCAATACTAACAACAAATATTCAGCCGAAATCTGCCCTTTATTATCCATTTTTATCATATTTTTAATTATATCTGTGTCATTATATAAATATTGAGTATATAATCTTCTGTATTATAAATGCCAGATCTCCAATAAAAATGGATATAACCAGTCCTATGAATATTGAAGGTGCAAAAGGAACTCCTTTTTTTATTTTAAACCTATCATTTATTTTACCTGTCTTTAACAAATTTTCAAGAAGTTTTAGGTCTTCATTGGTCAAACCTGCAGCCATTGAGCCTATTAAAAGTTTCCCTTTAGGCACACCCATGCTAGTTAAATTTCCACGTTTTATGGCTTCCTTTGCTTTTTGGAAAAATCCTTTATCATCGAAATAGATTTCATCATCTATTTTGTACATGTTGTAAGCAGGTATCATGCCTTCCTTAAGGTCCTTGATTTCAAAGTCATCTTGAAGTGCCTCTTTATTTACCGTTGTTAGAAGTTTTTTAATGACTTCAAATAGGGTAATAGATATCAGAACTAATATTATGCCGCTTACTGTGATTTCAAAATTCTTATATAATGCATAAACAGTTACAGCAGAGATAATAATGGCTTTTATTCTGTTGGGCAACTTTGAAATGACTAAACTTAAAAGATATATAAGAATTAGTGAGACTATTATTACCTGATAAGTGAAATATTGGGTTATAATCAAAGTTATAGTGACAGATGATGTCACAGCGAGTGTTAAAACTAAATTCTTCTTAACTTCTGTAATAGGTTTAAATAGTTCGTTTCTAAGATGTTTCTTGTATTTCAGAACTATGTAAATAACATAAATCAGAAGAAAAGGAAGTATTGAAAGAATGCTATTTATTATCAATGTGAATGGAAAAGGGTATGCTGCAACTACAGGGAAATTTACATTAAATAGATTATAAGTTACAAGTGATGGATAAAAAGGAATAAGTGCGCTTAAAGCTGTAAAGAGCTTTACATCGCCCCCAGCCCAAGCACCTAGTCTCCAAAAGGCGTAACCAAGGGCAAATATGATCGATGTGTAAATTATGCATTTTATAAGAAAATAAGGATCATTACTTATGAAGGCATAAATTCCATTTAAAACAATTCCCAGACCTATCAGGGGAAAAGTGAGCTTATTAGGGATGATACCCCGTGTTATATCAGAATAACCAGCATAAAAAGATGCTGCAATTGCAATCAATGTACAGAAAAGAGGAATGTTTATGAACATTATATCATCTTATTTGTTATTACCTTATGATATTTAATGATGTTGTGAGATATACCGTTTAATTACTTATTTTCTATTCTTATTTTTTATTGCAGCATTTACAAATGACACAAAAAGTGGATGGGCATTATTTGGTCTTGATTTAAACTCTGGATGAAACTGACATCCTAAAAACCAGGGATGATCATTTAACTCTATCATTTCAACTAAAAAATCATCAGGAGAAGCTCCTGAAATTGTAAGTCCTTTTTCCTGTAATATTTCACGATATTCATTGTTAAGCTCGTATCTGTGTCTGTGCCGCTCGTTAACTGTGTTTTTTCTATATGCTTCGTAAGCAATGGTCTCCTCTTTGAGTTTACATGGATATGTACCAAGTCGCATTGTCCCACCCATTTTCTTTATCTTCTTTTGTTCCTCCATCATGTCAATTACTGGATTCTTTGTATTTTTGTCAAATTCTGTACTGTTAGCATCCTTAAAACCATGCATTCTGGCAAATTCGATCACCATACACTGCATTCCCAGGCATATACCCAATAATGGTATCTTATTTTCAATGGAATATTTGACAGCGCCAAGTTTTCCTGTGATTCCTCGATCTCCAAAGCCTCCAGGTATTAGCAATGCATTGAAGTTTCCAATTTTATTTGATTTTATAAAATCTTCAGCGCTTATCCACTCTATATTTACTTTAACCCCAAGATTTGCCGCCGCATGTTTTAAAGCTTCCCTGATGCTGGTGTATGAATCTTCAAGTTCCACATACTTTCCAATGATCCCTACTGTAACTTTTGGATCATCTTTCTTTAATGAATGAACCACCATTCTCCATTCATCCAAATCAGGCTTTTTAACCCCGAGTTTTAGTCTTTTTAGAACATACTCTCCCACATTTTCTCTATCAAGAACTAGTGGAACTTCATAGATAGATGGGACATCAGGGGCATTGATTACAGCATTTCTCTCAACATCACAAAAATGGGCTATTTTATTCTTCAAAGGAGTATCGATAGGGAGTTCAGATCTACAGACTATCATATCTGGAGTTATACCAGTACTTCTTAACTCTTTAGTACTGTGCTGTGTTGGTTTTGTCTTAAATTCACCGGCGGCCTTTAGATATGGCACATAGGTTACATGTACGAACATGACGTTATCGTGTCCTTCTTCGTTACGTAGCTGACGTAGTGCTTCCAGGAAGGGTTGGCTTTCTATATCTCCAACTGTTCCTCCAACTTCTACTAAAACCACTTCTGCCTGGCTTTTACGGGCAATTTCCCGTATCATCGCCTTTATTTCATCTGTTATGTGTGGAATTATTTGTACACAGGATCCAAGATAATCTCCAGTCCTCTCTTTAGTGATAACGGATAGATAAACTTTACCTGTTGTTATGTTACACTCACCAGATAAATCGACATCTAAAAATCTTTCATAATGCCCTAAATCCAAATCAGTTTCCATCCCATCTTCTGTTACAAAAACTTCTCCGTGTTGATATGGATTTAGGGTGCCTGAATCCCAGTTTAGATATGGATCTATCTTTATTGCAGTTACATCTATGCCATATGATCTCAATATTCTTCCAATTGATGCTGCAGTAATCCCTTTCCCAATGGAACTTACAACCCCGCCAGTAACTACGATATACTTCGACAGATGAATCATCTCCCCTCAATTTGATTATAACAATACTATATTAGTATAATCTAGTAGTTGAATTTATCAAAATTGAAAATACAAAAATTTCAATCAATGCATTTACATGCAACTGATAGCATAAATATTTTTGGTTTAATATGGTGGTTAGAAGTAAGAATCTGTTAAAAAATTATTCATGAATTTGTATCCACTCATAACACCTAAAGAACCTTTTTCGGCTGAAAATTCGTCATAAAACTTGACTTCATCTCTATTATCTTTTGTAGAATATATTGCATAGGGAATAGGATCTTTAGTATGTGTTTTAACATAAATAGGGGTAGCATGATCAGGTAAAATTGATATAGAATAATCATCGAAATTTGGAAGATCATCAAGGAGTTTTCCAACAATTTTGGAGTCTATATTTTCTATGGCATTTATCTTCTCTTCTATATCACCAGCATGTCCAGCCTCATCTGGGGCTTCAACATGAATGAATACAATATCGTGTTCATCTAGGGCATCAACTGCATATTTTGCCTTTCCAGCATAGTCTGTGTCATAATATCCAGTGGCTCCCGGCACATTTATGTTTGTAAGACCAATATATATCCCTATTCCTTTTATTAGGTCAACTCCAGTAATTGTAGCACCTTTAAGACCATATTTTTCTATAAAAGGTGTCATTTCTGGTTTTAATCCTTGCCCCCATAACCATATCAAGTTAGCAGGGTTTTTTCCAATATTAACTCTTTTTTTATTTACAATATGTTCTTTCAATATATTTTTAGAATTCAACATGATTTTATTGATTATTTTAGCATTTGTGTCTTCGGAAGGCTTTATGAGGTTGTCAGCAACAGATTCCCCCACTATATCATGTGGTGGAACTGATTTTAAAGATGCTGCTTTCTCATCTTTATAAACAAAGAGGTTTCTGTAACTTGTACCTAAATAAAACGTTCCAAAGGTATCGAATGTTTGATTAAGGGTCTCTATTAACATGCCTGCCTCTTCAGTGCTTATATGATCAGCGTTAAAATCTGCTAGCTTACCATTTCTCTCATTTATAAAATTACATCTGAAAGCCACTTCTCCATGAGTAAGATCCACACCCATATTTGCTGCTTCAAGTGGACCTCTACCTGTATAGAATTTTTTGGGGTTATAACCCATTATTGAAAGGTTAGCTACATCTGATCCAGGATCTAAACCTTCAGGAATAGTTTTCAATGTTCCATTTACTCCTTTTGAGGCGATATAATCCATGTTGGGAATATCAGCCGCTTGAAGTGGAGTTTTACCTTCAAGTTCATTAAGAGGGTAATCAGCCATACCATCCCCTATAACTACTACGTATTTCATCTTTTTAAATCCCCAATCACTATTAAACCTTTAATAATACATATTTATATACACAATTCCATATTTATATACATAATTCATAGTTTTATAAGAAAAGAATGGTTTAGATACTATTTCTAATTATTTTTTGGATTTCCATATACTGATTAAATCGCTTAAAATTGCAGATGCAGTTTCAACAGAACCAGCTCCCTTTCCAACCACAGTAATATCTTCTGCAAGATCAGTTTTTAAAGTGGCAACATTCATTGTACCCTCCACTGAAAGTGGAGATCCTTCCTTTACAAGTCTTGGAGAAACCTCCAGAGTATCTAGTGAGGCTTCTGCAATTAATTTTATAAGATAACCTTCTTTCTTGGCTAGAAAAATGGACTCTGGTGTTATCTTTGATATACCATTTATTTCCACATCCCCTAGACTTACATCCATATTCATTATTGAGTTTGCAAGAATAACTATTTTACATGCTGCATCTGTCCCTTCAACATCTTGAGTAGGATCTGTTTCTGCTATTCCCATTTCCTGTGCTTCTTTTAAGGTCTGTTCATAGGAAGACCCTTCTTTCGCCATTCTTGATAGAATATAATTTGTGGTGCCATTTAAAATCCCGAAAATAGATTCTATATCACAACCAGAGAGATTTTCATGTGCAAAATTTATAATAGGCATTGCCCCACCTACTGAGGCCTCAAACTTAAACTGGACATTGTTATTTTTGGCTGTCCCCACCAATTCCTTAAAACAGAGGGCTAACGGTCCTTTGTTGGATGTTACAACATCTTTTTTATCGCTCATTGCCTTTAACATGTGTGTTTTCGCTGGTTCACCATCTTCAATGTTTGTAGGTGTAACTTCTACCAGGCAGTCATATTCTACTTTGGATAAAGCTTCAGGACTAGATAAGCCTGGAATGCCATATTCTGGATAATCACACACTCTTCCCGTTTTTTCTTTGGTATTAAGAAGAAGATCTGGATCTAATCCTTTATCACAAAGTGCGGTTCCGGAGGTGTCTGTTACAGCCACTATTTCAAAGTCTAATCCATATTTTTGCTTTAGGTTATTTCCTTTTATTGAAAATACTTTCACAACACCTTTTCCAACTGCACCGAACCCCATAATGAATATTTTCATGAAATTTCTCCTATAAAAATGAATATTGATGAATACTGTACTTTTTTATTTTTGTTTGGTGGATAAGTTATACTTCGTTTATAACTAAAAATTCCTTTGATTTTCCAACTTCTTTTATCTTTTTTAGTACTTCTTTTCTTTTACCGGATTCTGCCTCAATCAGTATTCGTGCAGCAGAATTTTTCGGATAATCTGACATTTTTAGATTGAAATCAGCGACATTAACACCATCAAGTGCATTTAACATGTCAACAGTGCTTTTTACATCCTGATCTACTATATTCCCTATTAATATGCTCATGATCCTTTCTTTTCTTAAAACCCCATCCACAGCTATTATACAGATATTCTCATCTTCTAAGGCACTTAAAACATGGTTAAGGGTATCTTTATCTCCTTCTATAGTAATTTGGACAGGAACGGTTCCTTGTTCAGTTTTTACATCTCTCTGATGGATTACGGCAACAATATTTGCTCCAAGCCTTCCTATAGGTTCCAGTGCATCTACAAGCTGCCCAGGCACATCTAAAAGTTCAAGAACAAGATTCATTCTCATTTTATCTTACCCATTTTCCTTTCTCTACAATAACATTACCATTTTCATCTAATTCAGCGTTTCTGAGTATTTTTTCAGGCCTTTTTTTTTCTGTATTATCTGAACGAGTTAGATTAACATTATCCACAATATAATGAGTCTCCTCAAGTTCTGGAATATCTTGGAGAGCTTTCGAAAATTTTTCTAATATTTTTTCAGCTTCTTTTTCTATTTGCAAGGTTATTCCTCCTTTCAACCTTTTAGAGAGAGGTTGATCAACATGAACACACGACTAATGAGTTAGCTATTTAATCAAGACTTTGGATCAACCTTTATAAGTTTTATTTAAAAGTATATTTGAAGATTCTGGTTTAAAATCTTTTAGAACTTTTTTTATAAGCATCTTATGAATACCTGAACCATATTGGGCGGCTTTTTTTGGTCTTTCCACTATCATCTTGGGCACCCCAAATTCTGCAGCCACTTCTCTTAAGATACATTTTCTTAACTTGTCATTTGAATCTTTTATCTTGTATTTCATAGGTATATTCATGGCAATATTTATAATATCAAGGTCAAGGTATGGAACCCGTAATTCAACACTGTTTGCCATGGTCACAGCATCATCACGCTGTAGATTTACATGATAGAGATTTAGAATGTCTTCTTTCAGGTCTTCCTGTGCTGTTTCGCCTTTTTCATGGTATAATTTTAAGTAACGATGATATCCACCAAAAAGTTCATCTGCACCTTGACCTGAAAGCATGACTTTCAAACCATTATTATGTGCCATCTTGGATGCAATATATGCTGGCATTCCCACCCCTATTTTCATGATGTTGAACTCTTCTATTGCATTTAAAACCAGCGGTAAATATGATCTGACATCCTCTACAGTTACAGTTTTAATATGAAGTGCAAGACCTATATCTCTTGCTACTTTTTTTGCAAATTTTAGATCAATAGAGTCTTCATGACCCACACTGTAGAGAATAGTTTCAATTCCTAGCTCATTAGATATGGCAGCAATTAATGTGCTGTCTATACCACCTGAAAATATAATTCCCACCTGCGAAAGTCCTTTTATTCTTTTTTTTACGGATTTTATCAAAGACGCTGTTAAATGTTTTTTTAATATTTCTTTTAATTCAGGATATGATCTTTTAAAGGTTTTATCAAGATTTTGTTGTGTTGGTGTAGGCTTTGTTGGTATATACTGTTTCGTTATAGATTGTGTTGTTATTTCTTTTATTTCAAAAACCTGATTTTTAATTTTTAGCCTATCATCCAAGCGTAAAAGTTTTTTGTTATAAAGCATGAAGTCCGGAGGAAGAGTTATCACATCCTCTACACCCACATTAAAAAGGGCTTTCCGCTCAGATGCAAATGCAAATATATTTTTATCTAAATTTTCACCAAAATATAGGGGTTTTACACCTACGGGATCCCTTATTGCAGCGAAATTTTTACCATCAAAGATTGTGAATGCATAATCACCATCTAAATTTTCAACCGCTTTTATCACTGCATCTGCTAGTGATCCATGATAAAATTTTTTCACCAGCTTTGTTATGACTTCACAATCAGAATCTGTTTTAAAATCACTTTTTAAATCCTGTTTTAGTTCCTTAAAATTGTATATTTCGCCATTACATACCAAAACAAAATTTTCGTCACATATGGGCTGTGAACCTTCAGATCCAATGATAGATAGCAAATTATGTCCAATTCCAAAAGATCCTTGAGGAACCTTCAGGCTATATAAATCACCATATTCCACTTTCCCATCCACAAAAACACCACATCCATCAGGTCCCCGGTGTTTTATGGTAGTTAACATATTATATAATTGATCTGATATATTTTCTCCAATTATTCCGACGATACCACACATTTTTTTCCCTAGTTAATTAAAATCTCTGATTTATTAAGTCTATGATTTATTAAAATTATTAAAATTATAATTTATTAAATTATTTAAAAATTAAAAATCTTAAAACTAGTTATTCTTTCAATTTTTAGAGATAATGAAATTATGTTAATTAAATATTAATGAATATCAATCAAGAATTTTTGGATTATATAACTTAATTTAAGTTGTATTATTTAAAACGAGGATTGAAGGAGTTATATTAAAAAATTAGACATTTAAATATCTACTTTCTAGCCCTCGCAACTTTCCTTGCAATTACAAGTTCTCCAATGTCTATAAGCCCTACAAAGAACTTTTCAAGACCCCCTGTTGCCCATATAGCCTCACCAAAAGTAGATTTTTTTATTCTTCTTTCATACTCTTCAGCAGTTA
>VGTM01000055.1 GCA_016874685.1 Methanobacteriota archaeon | reverse complement strand
CTCACCTTATATTTATCTTTAACTGTCTTAAATTCCAAATAACCTAAAATTTGAGGCTCTAAAAATTTTCATGAATTTTGCCTCAACACCCAAAAACTTTACACCCCCTAATCTAGACTTTTAGTAAACATTATTATATTAGATAGTTACATATGTTAAATTTAATAAAAAAACTGATTTAAAGCCATAAAGGTGTATAAATGACCTTTGTAGTATGCAGGAGATGTAAGGGATATTATGAACTTGAGGGATGGGAGTCTGTATTGGATTTTGAGGCCTGTCAGTGTGGAGGGGAGTTAATAGCTGTTGAAAGTATTGACGACTACCTTGAATACATACAAGACAGCGATACAGATGATAAATGGTTTTCAAGGAGTGAAGTTGATAACAAACCATTTATAGGCAAATATAAGCTTCTACTAGGTACATTAGGTGTTGTATTAGCTTTAGTGGTGATATCAGGTATTGTAGGATCAGATCTACCATTTGGCAATTTTTTTTCAGGTTCTAATCATTCCCTTATTGGTTCGGATTACAAGGGTTATGTGAGTAAGGAAACTTATTCCCGTTTTAGTATTATAGGCGCTAAAAAAGTCAAAATAGCTATAGTGACGGGTATGCACCCACGAGAGAATCTTTCAAAAACTGTGGCACGAGATGTTATAAAGAATTATGATTTACCTACTAACTATGAGATAATTTGCTATGATATAACTGTATTGGATAATCCTGATAACTTCAACATAGGCAGAGCTAATGGAGAAGAACTTGCCGCCCGTTATATCCTTCCAGATATAGTAAAATCCAAAGTAGATCTGATTATTATCTGTCATGACCATGAACCAGGTTATGGTAATGGATTTTACATCGCCACACCTAAAATGGATGAGGCATCTGTAAATCTTGCTATGGCCGTAAATAAGGCTTTTCCAGAGCTTAATTTTTATCCGTCAACTTATTATAAAGGTTCAGGAACATCTACAATGAAGGTTTCAAAACCTTTGGCCTCTGCCGGTTATAAGACATTTGTTTATGAAATTCCAGAATGGATAAATTATAATAAAGCATATAACATGACATATACTTTTATTAAGACATGTTTTACATGTTTAAGTAGTGATACTATTTTTAACTCTTAAAATAGGCTTTTGGTCTGTTTAAGCGTTAATTCAGTTAAAAAAGATGTTATAGGCGTTCTAATGAAAAATCAATTCAGGCTCGCTGTATGCCAGATGATGGTAGTAGATAATAAAGATTCAAATATTGTTAAAGCAGTGAGTATGATAGGGAATAGTGCTAAAAATAAGGCAGATATAGTAGTTTTACCTGAAATGTTTAACTGCCCCTACGATAATTTCAAATTTATGGAATATGCTGAAAGAGGAGAGGATAGTAAAACACTTAAAGCAATTTCAAAAGCAGCAAGGGAATCTGGAGTTTACGTCATTGCAGGTTCAATACCTGAAACAGAGGGTGATAAGCTCTATAATTCAAGTTTCATATTTGATAGGAATGGTGAGATTATTGGTTTGCATAGAAAAATGCATTTGTTTGATATCAATATTCCTGAAAAAATAACGTTTAAGGAATCAGATACTCTGACGGCCGGTAACCAAGTGACAACGGTTGATACTGAATTTTGCAAGATTGGCGTAGTTATATGCTATGATATGCGATTTCCTGAACTTTTTAGGCTTATGACATTGAAAGGTGCGAAATTGATAGGCATACCTGGTGCTTTCAACATGATTACGGGACCCGTGCACTGGAAAACTTTAATACGTGCTAGAGCTATAGATAATCAGGTTTTCATAGTTGCCGCATCGCCTGCAAGGAATGAAGGGTTATCATATGTTGCATATGGCAATTCTATGGTGGTTGATCCCTGGGGAGATATGCTAGCACGGGCAGGTGAAAAAGAGGAGATAATATACGCAGATATTAACCTCTCCCGTGTTGATGAGGTACGCAATGAACTTCCATTATTAAAAAACAGGCGTACGGATATCTATGACATGATTGAAAAATAGAACACTTTTATTTAATTATTAGAAACATTAATTCATAGTTCAATCTTTTTAAAGAATTTAGGTGTGTTTAAAAATTTTAAATTGTTAATTTACATTCAAATCATTTTAAATGAATAAAATTAATGAACGATATAATTAAAAATAGTTTTTTAGACGTTATTTTATAAGATATTAATGTGATAAATGAGACATTAATCAACGAATGTGAGATAAAATGAAACAATTTAAGCTTTATCCAATTGGAATTATTAGATCTCCCTATAAAAAACAAAGTGAAGCTCCTCGTCAAGGGCGTGATTCAGATAAATTAAGTGAAATAATTATTTTTGATGAATGTGCTGAGGGGTTGCGTGATCTAGAACGATATTCACATTTGATCGTGTTATACTGGCTTGACCGTGCCAACAGAAATCAGCTCACTGCTATTCCACCTGGAAAAGTAAAAGAGAGGGGAGTATTTTCTACACGTTCACCTAATCGTCCCAATCCAATTGCATTGTGTTTAGCAGAAATTATTAGAATAGAAAATACCATTATCACTGTTAAAGGTCTCGATGCCTTGGATAAAACCCCATTATTAGACATCAAGCCTTATATTTTTGAAATTGATTGTGTTAGAGACTGAAATAATGAATTTCTGAGGAGCCTTATATTACAAATCATTATAAAAAAGCATATATAGTTTTGAATTACAAATAAACAGTAATGAAAACCACTAAAAATGAAAGAAATAATAAAAAAATTCCCATTTATTTTGTTGATAGTGGAAAAGTAGAGATGGTGGATAAAGTAGTAAAGACTGATGAAGAATGGAAAAAACTACTTAATCCAGAACAGTATCAGGTAGCAAGAGGGAAGGGAACAGAATTGGCATTTACAGGAAGATACCACGACTTTCATGAGAGGGGAATTTATAAATGTGTATGCTGCATAACAGATCTATTTGATTCAGAAGCCAAATTCGATTCTGGAACAGGCTGGCCCAGCTTCCGGAAGCCCATTGCAGAGGAGAATGTAAATACTAAGATTGATACTAGCCAATTTATGATAAGGACAGAAGTTTTATGTGCCAGATGCGATGCCCACTTAGGCCATGTTTTTGATGATGGTCCTCCACCTACAGGTAAACGTTATTGCATGAATTCAGCATCGTTGAAGTTTGTTAAAAAATAGTGTAAAACTAAATATTTTAGTTTTATATTAAATCTAAGAGATGATTATTGAATTGTTTAGTTAATATGTTATTAGGTCAGTGGATATATATCTGCTAAGTCTATTTTTTAATAGATTCTTTGTTCTTAATCAGATTACTTGTGGATCGAAATAAATGTTCATTAATAAAATAATTTTTATAATAATGGCACGATCACATGAGAATTGATTACACTTGGATAGGATAAAATATGGATTGGGAAAAAACTAGTTCTTTTTAGAATTCTTATTCATCTAAAACTTTTCAGAAAGTATTTCTAATAATAGATCTAATATCTAAAAATAAGCAACTATATTAAATAATTATTCAGGGAATGTTCCATATGAAAGTTTTATTTATTGAACCACCAAAGGATTTTTGGTTTGTTATGGGTGAATATCTTCCACCACCTTTAGGTATACTTGAATTGGCTGCTTATCTTGAGCTAAAAAACAAAGATCTAGATATCGAAGTTTTAGATTGTCAGGCAGAAAGTGTTGATTGGGATAAGCTGGAAAAACGTATAGAATCTTCAAATCCAGATATTCTGGCTTCTAGTGCTTTAGCTACTTGTAACACGTACTTGGTGCTTCGAACCCTAGAGTTAGCCAAGAGGGCTGATCCAGATATAAAAACAGTGGTTGGAGGGCAGCATTTCACTGCTTTGGCTCAGGAAAGCCTTGAGATTTACCCTGAAATTGATTTCATCGTTCGTGGTGAAGGTGAAGAAACATTTTCCCAGCTCGTTAAAACTTTAAATAAAAATAAGCCACTTTCAAGTGTTCAAGGCCTATCGTTCAGACACAATGGAGAGATCATACACAATCCGCCCCGTCCACTAATTAGTGATCTTGATGATTTGCCTATTCCTGGTTATCATTTTATAGAAGATCATGTGAATAAATATAACTTTAAAATGATGGCCGGATCTAAACCAGGGTATGCTATGGTAGAAGCTTCCCGGGGATGCGCTCATCGTTGTACTTTCTGTTCACAATGGGAATATTGGGGAGGTAAATGGAGATCCAAGTCACCAAAGCGTATTGCAGACGAAATGGAACACATTTACAGAGAATATGGAATAAGCTTTTTATGGCTAACTGATGACAATCTGGGTTTGGGAGATAGAACCAGCAAATTGTGTGATGAATTGATAGGGAGGGGGTTATCAGAAGATTTGATGTGGTTTGTTCAAGCCAGAAGTGATGATATTATAAAATACAGTGATATTCTCCCTAAAATGCGAAAAGCAGGTAATTATTGGGTTATGGCAGGATTGGAGAGTCATGATGAAGTAACTCTTAAAAATTTCAACAAAAATATTAAAGCTTCTGATTCAAAGCTTTCAATGGATTTACTGAAGGAAAATGACATATTTGCACAGGCAACTTTCATAACTGGAGAAAGAAAAGATTCTCATGGATCTATGAATGAATTTAGGGAATTTGTTAACTACGTAGATCCAGACCTAGCCATCTTCATGATTTTAACTCCTTTTCCTGGAACAGAGCTCTATGAAACTTCCAAACGTAATGGATGGCTAGAAGACACCAACTGGGCTAATTATGACATGATACATGCTGTAATGCCAACTGAACATCTTTCTAGACATGAAGTTCAGGAGGAGCTCTATAAATGTTACCGAAGCTTTTATGGCAGTATAAAAAGACGTATGACAGGGATATTTTCCAGAAATAGATTTAAAAGAAAAACATATCGATATATGGCGGGTCAAGGCCTTCTTGGAGCTTTGAGGGATCTATTTTGAAAGTTTCAGGGGATTTCTTAAAGGATTTCTTAAAAAATCTGTGGGTATATTTCATAGGTGTTTCAATAGTTGGATTATTTTTTCTTGTTCTAATGGTTTTCAGTGTTCCACCCTCAAAAGTAACTATTCTTGCTTCTAAAACTTTTATTTTTTCAATTTTTATATTAATCTGTTTTTTAGGAATAATGGCAGGAATTTTTCCATCAAAATGTTTTAGAATAATTCAATCTGAAAAAAATGTTCAGAATGATGGTTATAATAAAAGAAAAGAAGATATGGATGGAGAAAAACCTATCAAACTTAGAGGGCATCATCCTGATTGTGGGAATTTTTCTGAACATGTTTTTCAATTACGTGGGAAAACATATTGCGCAGGCTGCACTGGACTGGTGATAGGTGCTATAATTTCTATTCTGGGGGCTTTCATGTATATGATAGATGCATCGTTTCTTGGAGAAAATGGTATAATATTTTGGTTAGGTTTTATAGGAGTTCTCTCAGGTTTATTTCAGGGTTTATGGTTAAATTTACGTTGGAACCTCCTACATTTATTTTTTAACCTGTTTTTTGTCCTCGGAGCATTTTTACTTTTGGTTGGAATAGATAAAATAACTGGAAACCTTTTTATTGAATTTTATTTTTTGGGGTTGACTGTTTTTTGGATTCTAACTAGAATAGTCCTGTCTCAGAGGAAACATGAAAAAATATGTGCTTCTTGCGGTTTTGAATCTTGCAGCTTCTTTTGAATTGAAAAAACTTTTTAGGAGCCCATTTTTCGTCGAAGTCCAAAAAATGCGCCTACAATAATGAGTATACCTACAATTACTAGTATAATGGCCCCAAAATATTTATCAATTGCTATTCCGAAAATAGAAGACAATCCAACTATTATCAGAATTATTCCAACGATCAAACCTACAATTATTCCACCACCAGGAATTCCGAAACATTCATTTCTTTCTCGTTCATATGCCATATGTCTGTGCCTCCTATGTTCATGAGGATGAATATCAGCTCCACAATGGAGCAAGATTCTACATTCTCTGGTTTTGCGTGCCACATTTTTGACAATAAACCATCCAATAATTCCTTTTACATGTTTGTTTTGAAAGGCACTTAAATTTTTTGGAATTCAGAGAACAGATTATAGTTTTTGAATCTTTTTAAATATAATTTAACCTTTATTATCTTTTATTTTCTTTAAAGCCTTATTAGCTGCTTTTTTGAAATCTTTATCTCCCTTTCTGCGTGCTTTTTTAATTGGGTCTATGGCTCTCTCATCCCCTAAATCACCAAGCGACCTTACTGCAGCCATTCGAACACCCCAGTCTTCATCTTCTAATGTTTCAACTAAAGGGTCTAATGCCGTTATATTTCCTATTTCTCCAAGAGATCTTGCTGCTGATTTTTTAACACCCCAATCTTCGTCTTTTAGTGATTCAATTAGATGTTGAACTACACTACTCTCTCCAATATTTTTAAGGGCAAATGCAACATACCTTCGAACATTTCCCTCATCAACTTTCATGGCCAGAATCAGTGGTTCTACTGCTGGTTTTCCTATCTTGCCAAGAGATTTAGCAGCCTGAAATCGGACTTGAAGGTTATCATCATTTAAAGCATGTATTAGTGGTTCAATGGCATTTGAATCTCCGGTTTTTCCAAGATTTTCTGCTGCTTCTTTTCTAAGTTCAGGATCTTTATCCCCTAAGTTTTGGATAAGAATTTTTAATTGAATATTTTCATTATTTTTCTCAGTTTCTTTTTTTGAAACTTTTACAGCTTTTTTGCGTTTGTATTTGTCCTTCATGTTCTCACAACGATAAATAGATTTACTATTTTCCGTAAATAAATAATTTATCATTAATTAATGAAATGATCAGATAAATCATAAACATATGTGACTTTGATTTAAACAGTTCATGAACATTATAATTTTTTCTATATTTTGGAAACATATAAATCGATAATAAAGGTTTTAGAGGTTAATTGTAAGAAATAAGGATTATCAGATTCTTGTTTTGAAATTTTTTTTGATAATTTTCTCCCTCATAATAACCCTCATAATTGTTGAGGTGATGGAGAAAATGTTTAAGAAAAAACTATTTTTCCACCTTTAAAAACTATTAGTTCTCCAAATTTAAAACTATCCCATTTTTCGCTGGTTAAAGGATTGGTAGCAATAATAAACCCGGATTGGCCAGATTCTTCCTCTCCGTGAATATTGACTTCTAAATCTTCGTCCTTGAGTCTAAATCTGTTATAAGGGGCTTTACGATAGGTATAATGTAGTTTTCTGGAACCATTAATATCTCGATAACAAAAGAGAAATTCACCATCAGTTAATATGCAATTAAATTTTCCAAAACTGTTTACTTCTAAAAATTTGTTCTTTAACCATTTAAAATCGTCGTTTATCCATTTATTTATGCTTCTATCCTTAATACAATTCATAATATGGCAAAATGCATGTTCTGAATCAGTTTCTCCTACAGGTCTAAAACTACTTATTTCTAAAACCGCTTTATAATTTTCCAAAGTTCCATTGTGTGCAAAAGCATATTCTTTACTGTTTAGTTCCCTCAAAAAAGGATGTGTATTCTTATATGATGTCATTCCTTGGCTGCTTTCTCTAACATGTGCAATGAAGATTTTTGATTTTATTTTGGAGTAATTCTCTAGAAATTTGGACAAAGAACTCTCGTTGCTTTTAATTGCTTCTTTAATGATCTGTACCGATTCATCAGGGTAAAAAGCAACACCCCATCCATCAGGGTTTTTCTCTCCCCGATGACGAAATCCTTTAAAGGATAAAGAGGGAGTAATGGGATGTTTAAACGACAATCCTAATAATTCACACATTATAACACCAATACTTAATGATATATATCCTTTCATAATACATGCCATCAAATCCATGAACTATCTATCCAATCCCAATATTTTTTTCAAATTTCTGATATATATTTCCTTTTCTATAAACCTGGGGGTATACTTCGTTGTATTGAACCAGAAATTCCAATAAGCTGTTGCATTTCGTCTGAAACAGCATGATAATGTCTTCCTCTTTTATCAAGTTTCTTTTTCGCTGATTAGAATGGCTTTTTCGAATAATTTGCTTCTTTTTTTGTCTCCAGCTATCATGACTAAATCCTGAATATCTGAAATCCGTTTAAGGTGTGCGTTATTTGCATATAATTTATAAATTTCTCCTAAATCTTTTTTTGATAATTGATTAAAATCAATGACATTATCAACAGTAAAATATCCAATTATATACAGAGCTTCTTCATATTTATCATGTTTATAGGGGGTTAAACCTGCATAGAAAACTAAAAAATAGCCTTTTTCTAATTTTAAAAGTGAATTTCGTTTGGAAGTTGAATCACCATAAGTAAAAGTTTCAAACTCTGGATCAAAGTGCATCTTTCTATTCCAGATTTTTTTGGGTAAATAATGAGCAAATGGGGTTCCATTACGACCGAGAGTATTTTTGTAGGTTCTATTTTCTCTTGAATCGGGATCAACCTCAGATATGGGGATGTATTCAAAAGTTCCATCTTCAAAAATCGGAGCTAAAGCATTGTCAGAACCTTTATCAATACCTACTCGCAATAGCATTGCCTTCATTTTTTATCCTCATTTACATAATCATTTAAGAAAATAGACGGGGATCATGAGAGTATTTCGGTTATTTATTACTTAGTAAGTTAACCTATCATACTTGTTGGCAAACCCTGTTCTACACATTTTAAGAGAATTTTCTTAATTTTTGCCCTGTTTGCTGGCCAGGCCAAGGTCAAGAAACTTCGAATTTTTAAGAACGACAATGGAGATGGTTTCCTTACAAGATCCAGCATTTTTGGGGTTACTGGAAGACCAGACAAACTCAACATGTTTTTTACCCCATTTGCATAGTATACAGATTCTGCAAAACCACGGCCAATCAAGTTCCCTTTTTTATCCTTTATGTATACGCCACCTTCTGAATATTGTGCACCACTTGCATTAAACCCTGATTGGCCAGTTTTAACGATGGGAACCATAGTGAAGCTTCTGATATCTTCAGGCACATCTTCTCCAAAACTGAAATTCCATTTATTAGGGTACCAGGTATGTGTAATCTGGTACTGGTTGGGATCTGAAGATTTCTCGCTTTTAACCCACTCAGACACTTCTAAATGGCCGCTTATTTTTGTAGCTTTACTTTTCTCATCTATATAATGTCCAGTGACATTCACAGTCATAACTCCGGGGGGATTGGGACCAGTTTGCTCATAGAATTCACAATTTTCATCTCTATGTGGTGCTGCCATGGTTATCTCCCGTTCGCCGTCAAATTGTCCCATGAACCAATCCCATCCTCTGGAATGTGATTCTACCATGTTGCTGGCCGCTCTAACCAACTCACACCTTGAATTCCCAAGAGGCTCTAAAGAATTGCCCCACTGGTGATCAAACCAGAATTTACCCTCTTTAAGCTTGATTTCCTCACCTTTAAGCTTCAAAATACTGTTCGGCTTTAACTTGAGATTGGTAGCTGAATAATAGAGAGTTCCTATACCACAGCAACAAGGTAAGCAACCTTTATTTCCCTGCAAGAGGAAGTCTTTAGTTGATGAAAGGGTCAGATCAACTTGGATTTCAACTGTTGATTCTTCTTCAAGATTAATACCCCAGCCCTGTAATCTAATTGGAAACAGGCTATCGTTTTGCAAAGATCTTGCGGTGTTTTTACCTAAATAATAGCTAAAAGGTTCGTTACTGAATTTCACTAAGCCTGTGGTACCAGCAACGGCAAGAGGTTTTGCCTGATAGTGTCTATTACCAGCTTCAGCTACAGCTAACTGGAATTCAAATATTTGGTTTTCAAGGTCACTTAAACCAAAGTGTCTGGCTATAGGTGGGGGAAGCAATGAATAGCGATATAGGAGGAACAGTATTCCGTATTCTTTGTTATTTTCACCGACACAGTTCCCTACAAAGAAGTGCCAGCCTACCTGATAGCCCAGCTGGGGGACATGATGTTGGGGGAATGTCAAATCTGCCTCATCAGGAATTTTTTCGTAACCTCTGGAACTGTCTAAACCTAAAAGATGGGTCATAACATATGCCTGAAGCGGTGTAAGAAATTCAGAGTGTTTAATAAATGTTTTATAACGTTTCTTGTAACTGGGAGTGAAAGAATCAGGATAATTGATCATATCCTGCAGTCGATATTGCATTCTCTCACCAAAGCTTTTGGCACTGTTTTTATCACTTTTTATATAATCAATGACATCTTCTGGTATTTTTTCAGCATCAAATTCTCTCATCCACAAAACTCTAGCTATATTATCTTTTGTTACTAGATCCAGCTCATTTAGCAGTTCTTTTTTTTCCATTTTTGGTCCCCTTTTAGGTTAATTAATTTTTTATTAAATTTTAGCTCCTAGAGTAATTAATATCTTTTTTATTCCCTAATAGGCTTTAGACATCGTCAATTAAGTAAGAGTGAAATAAAATGTAATAATTCATAATTTATAAGTTAAATAATCCCTAACAATATAATACTTAGAATAATCCATACTTAAGATTTAGAAAAAGGATTCTTTTGTTTATTTCTCCAGAAACTATCTAGCGTCGTCTGTCGCCATCTGGGAATTTCCTTAAGGAGTGTGCTTTCTTTGATGAATTTTTCAAGTGGTAGCCTGATTTTCGATCCAATATATGCAAGTGAGGTGTTTATATCCTCAAACTCTGTATATGGCTGATTCATAGCGTTTCTTACGTTTTCTCTGACGTTGAACACCCCTAATGGTACGTATCCATTATATGCTTCTCTTAGTACGATAACTCCGGCTTGAATTTTTTCCCGGGCTAAAGCTTCCAGAACAGCCATTTTACAGGTGTAGTAACATCCTCCAACTCTGGAGTATCCTTTTTTACCTTCATTGTGCTCGTAGTCAGAAAATATCAGCTCTTCTCTCCCCAGTATATGTAGAAAGGCTTCCGTCCATTCAAACTGCCATAATGTGGGAACAAGGAGCACTGCATAGTAATTATTGAGACTGCTAAACTCGTAAAGACGATATGATCCAATTATATCATGGTACCTGACTTCATTAAGTAAAATGTCCGCTATTGTACTGTCACAGGCTGTGATGGACCATCTCGTTGGAACAAGACGTCTTCTCTTCTTGACGCCCATTGTACCCACAGAAAAAGCTTTTTGTATATTTGAAAATGGTACATTTTGAATGTGAAGATAATTTACAGCCTCAGAAGCCTTTAGGTCACTGTCGTAATACACTTTCTCTAATGCATGATCCCATCTCACATTAGCTATGTCGAATTTTTCAATCACAGCACTAGGTCCAAATGGTGTGTCTCTTTCATTAAAGTACAAACCTTTTGGTTTATTACCGAATTCTGCTTCGCTTTCAATTGAATCAGCAGCAAGCGATATCTCCTGAAGCTTTTCCACAAAATTATTATTCACTTCAGTTATTTTCACTGGTTGCTTACCTCTTACTAGACTCATCCGGTAGTTTATAATATCTTCCTGGGTTTTATGCTCAGGGATCCAGGATTCAGGCATATCTAGGATTTTAGTATCTCCGTGAAGCGGCGCAATCATTGGGCCTGCATAAACTTTAGGATACTTCCAGCTTCCAATAAAAACAGACGGGGGGGTACTTCCATTCAGCTCTTTACCCACTTCAACAGACTTCATATTTAGATGGGCCGTCAGCTTCTTGAGATAAAAATCTTTGCCACTTATCATATTACTACATTTCCATGTAATTCAATATAAAGTTAGCCTGAGAGCATTAGATAAGTATTTTTTTGAGGAAAATCTATACTATAGATCTTAACCTAATATTTTATTTAGGTTTCAAAATTAGATGAAATATAATAAATCAAGGAAAAAAGAAGCTTCAGAATACAGTTATAAAACCTAAAACAGTATAACTATTAATTTAGTGATAATAATGGACTTTGGATAATATTTCATTAGATTTCCATTTAAATTTTCATGGTTCTTTAAACATTTAATCATTTATTCAAGTTTAGATGATTTTAATTTTTTTCTTTTAATTTTTTCTACACATGAACCTAAAATCTATTCAATTTATTAATTAAAGATTTAAGGAAAATTTAAGAATTAGTAAGGATTTATATTATTAATCTATTAAAAAAATAAGCTTTAATTTCTAGTTATTCTCTTTAATCTCATTTAACGCCCTTTTTACTATGCCAAATCGTGAACCAATTGCACCCACCACACCAAATATAACCAAAAATAGAATGATGATATTCAATTGCATATAAGATGTTTGTAAATGATAAAATCTTATCATAATTGTATCTGTTAGTACATAAACCGATCCTAACAGGATTCCATATAACAAACTCATTTTAAAGTCTTCAGCTAATTTGTAGGTTAAAATAAAGGTTATAACTAGGGGTAAAATTAAAAAAATTTTGTTTATAGTTTCTATTAAGGTTCCAGTCTCTATGTATACTAAGAATGTGTAATATAAGCAGAGAGAGAGGGCTGTTAGAAAAATTGACCAAATAAATCTTTTCATTTCATCCATGATAATACCCCAAAAACTTTCTAAAGCTATTCAGATTTTTTATTTAAATTAAAAATTTTTTTAAATTATTTCTGCCATTTTTTAATTATAATAAATCTAAATTAGAGTTAAATAACTTTAGAGTAAGAAAATATTTAATCAGTTATAGTTCATGATTAAATAACTAACATTAATATTTACACTTGCTAACTATTATTTGTAGTATTATTTGCTATTGATTTCATATGAATCTGAGCTTTGAGAAGTATTTAACATATTCTTATAAATCAAATAACTAATTTTTACTGTTTAAAAGAACATTCTATTGATATGGACTATTGTATAGTATTAAATAATATCTGAAGGCGTTTTTAAATCTTTTTGAAGTGAAAATGGAAGTTTGGTAGAATATACGGCTTAAAAAGAATTTGTTCAATAAATTTGAGAATTTATTGGGCTTTAAATGTATTTGGCATTTTAGTATAATATAAATTTTTTCATTTGGATTTTTTAG
>VGTM01000054.1 GCA_016874685.1 Methanobacteriota archaeon | reverse complement strand
AACAAGCCATAAACTGAAAATTGATCCAACACTCCATCCTGACTTTTTCATACCTGCTGAACTGGAAAGTCCCTCTGGTATGTTGGACAGAAATATTGCTGTGACTGTTGCAGTACTTACAATTCACCCTCAATCATGGTAAGCCCAATAGCAATAGACTCTGGGATGCCGTCTATTATGGAACCTGCAGCAATAGCAAGACCACTTTCTTCCACAGATTCCTTTGATCTCACAGTTTTAACTGAATGTTTACGGTGTTTAGCTCCCTTTCGGCTTAGATAAACGTTTATTATTGTAAAAAGTACAGCTCCACCAAAAAACCCCACTGTAACATCATAAAATCCCCCTAATTTATATGCCTCGTCCATCAATTCAAATGAGATAGTAGAAAGTAGCACTCCACTTCCAAATGCCATAACTGCGGCAACAACTCGTTGAGGGATCTTAAAGAAATATCCAGCAAATCCACCAATTAGGAGGGCGGAACCTGCCAGAAACCCCCATAATCCTGCAAGGATCCATGTTGGAAACATAATATCTTTTTCCTTCCTAGCTTAACTTCTCTTAACTTTCTATCAAAATAATTAATCACATCCTATCCTTCACTCTCAATTTAATTTTTAGAGATTAAATATGATTTATACACCTATAATCCCATCAAAATGAATATGAAGAAATAGTAAATGTAAAATATTCTTCACTTATTAAGAATATTTCTTTGACTTAAACGATCATTATAACTCATATTAAGTGCGATAAACCCATTTATCATAAGTATAACAGCTAAAAAATAGTAAATCCATACAGATAAATCCATAGGACCAGTTTCAACCCATACGATCGTATGGGCGAGTCCGATTGCATAAAAACCAGTGTATATTCCCTTTTTTATTTTTTGTATGTAATGTAATAATTCCAATACCAGTCCCAAAAAAAACATCTGTATTGCCAGTCCAATATATCCAAATTCGAGGATTGCAGGACCAAATATGGTGGAAGTTATGGATAATTCTTTATGAAGGAGTAACTGTCCTAAAAATAGGCGTGGATCCACTGATTTTACGAATCCTGATATGATGTAATAGGTTAATAAACCATGACTTGGATTTTCCATGTTAATTATTTTATCCAGTACAGTAAGTGTATATCCTGCCCTGATAAAAATGAGACTTAATGGATTCACATTCCAATTCTGCCATTCAATTGATATGCAGGCTATATACCCTAATAAAAGACCTAAAGCTAGTATTATTGGTGTTAAAATTAAAAAATATTTAAATTTATGTCCATTTGCATAAAAAGTAGTTATTAGAACACTGATGACTATAGCTAATGTTGTAGCTCTATAACCTGTAGCAGCAAATAAAATAACTCCAAAAAAAACTAAAATGAAATATTTTTTATTATAGAATTTAGCAATAAGTATACTAATCGAAGGTAAAAAAATGATATAAGAGAAAGTAGTTAATGTATTAAACGCTCTTGCTTTTAAAAATCCACTGAAAAGAGGAATACTGCCCGAAAAATATAAATTGATTAGTTGTAATACTAAAGGAAACAGAACAAAAATGACCATAATCCTCTCATTAAAATGATTGCTATTATCTATAATGTCAAAAAAAGATTTAAAACCTGTTAAAATATCTCTTTTTCTAAAAAAATAAATTTCAAAAAATTTAGCAGCCAAAAAACCCAAAAAGAATATAAAGATCCCATAAAAAATATAGATATAAGTGATTGATGAAACAGGTGTTAAACCCATCATATTATATTGAATGCCAATTTCAGCAAGCATTACAAATGATAATATCACCACGATTATGATTAATGGAGAAAATATGTCAATATTCCTAATGTTCATAAAATCTTTTTAGATGATTGTTATATAAATAATAATCGTTAAATTCTTGGTCTATGTCACCTATTCTTGGTGGATATCACCTAAATATGTATTTTTTTTCATGAATTTGTACCAGTCTTCATAAAAAAATTTAATTTAAAAAAATATGTACAAATTGATGATATTCCAATTTATTACTAATAATACTGTAACCCCCTCAATTTATTAGGCTCGGTGAGGGTTTAATGGTTTTTTCGGTGTTTTAGTCAAGTGTTGTGGCAATTTTAAATTATTAAAATTAAATAAGATTAGTAAAAACAAATAAAGTTAAATAAATAATTATGAAAATTAAAAATTAACTTTCAGCTAATTTTTTTCTGATTTCTTCTGCCATTTTCAATGTTTTAGAATTGCCACCAAGGTCTGGAGTGACTGTTTTACCCTCTGCTAAAACCTGAATAAGTGCTTTTTCAAGTCTGAGGGCTTCGTGGTACTCTTCAAGATAATTAAGCATCATCACAGCCGACAATATCATGGCGGATGGGTTTGCAATCCCTCGACCCGATAGTGGCGGTGCTGAGCCGTGTACTGGTTCGAAAAGTCCATTATTCTTTCCAATGTTTGCTGATGGTGCTAATCCAAGGCCTCCCACAAGACCTGCTCCTTCATCTGATAGTATATCACCAAAAAGGTTGGTGGTTACCACAACATCAAATTCATGTGGTTTGGTTATAAAGAACATGGCAGTGGCATCCACGTATCTATCTTCAGATTCTATATCTGGATATCCCTCTGACACTTTATAAAAAATGTCCCTGAAAATTCCATCTGTCTTTTTCAAGACATTAGCTTTGTGAACTGCCGTTACCTTACGTCTTTCTGTTTTTTTTGCATATTGAAAGGCAAATCTACATATTCTCTCGGATGCTTTTCTGGTTATGACCCTTAAAGCAGTAGCACCATCATCTGTATACTTCTCGATACCTGCATAGAGTCCTTCTGTATTCTCCCTTACAATTACAAAATCAAGGTCATCATAGAGACATTTGGTGCCTTTATAAGACTTCACAGGACGGATATTAACATATAGATCCAGTTCCTGTCTAAGAGTTATTATAGCACTTTTCTGGCCTGGAACGGTGGTGACAGCTCCAAAAAGAGTTGCATCAGCATCTCTTGAAAGAGAGATTGTTTCATTGGGAATAGTAGTTCCGAACTTCTTAAAACATTTATTACCAGCATATGCTTCAATATAACTAAATTCAACAGTTAGTGAGTCTAGGATATTTAACGTTGCTTCCATAACTTCCCTTCCAATACCATCTCCAGGTATAATTGTGATTTCGTACATAGTTTCACTTAATGTTGTTTTTTGCTAGATAATGTCTTTTAGATATTGTAACATAGTAATCTTCAAATTTTTAATTTGATTTTAAGATCATTGTAAGATAATTTAGATAATTTTATTGATTTTTGAGTTTTAATCTTCAAAAAGGATTATGTTTTTCTTGGTAAATAGATATATAGAAACATTATTAGAATAAATATACATTGTTAAAATTATACATTGTTAAAATTTTAATTAAAATAAATTTAAATTTAAAAAATAAAAATGTGAGTTAATATGTTGGAAATATTTCAATTATTAGGCCTGATTGACACTTTAAGAGGAAAAAAAGGAGCAATTAAACACTATGAAAAAAAACTCCATGAATATAAGGAACAAGAAGCCTATATTTTAGTGGATATCGGAGTATTATATTTTGATGATGAGGAGTTTGAGACGGCATTAGAATATTTTAAAGAAGCCCTTGAAGCATATCGCAAACTTGATGATAAAGACGGGGAAGCTTATGTTCTTGATTTGATGGGAGATACCTGTCTGATTATGAGGGATGTTAATAATGCTTTAAAATATTATCAAGATGCCTTCAAGTTATATTCATCACTTAGATCACCCCTTAAAAAAGATATGTTTGAGAAGCTAAAGGAAGTAAAAAGAGCTAAAAAAGCGCTTGAGATTGCTGCAGATAAAGAAAAGATGTGAAAAAGAATAATATTAATGTAGATGGTAATATGTTGCTAATTTTTCAGTTATTTGGCATATTTGATGCCATAAAAACAGAGACTGGCTCACTTAAGCACTATAAAAAAAAACTCCATGAATATCAGGAACATGAAGCAGATACTCTAATAGATTTAGGCGTGCTTTATCTGGATGATGATGAGCTGGATAACGCCTTAGGGTGTTTTCAAGAGGCAGTTAAAATATACATCAAAATTGGAGATGTAGAAGGAGAAGCTTTTGCCCTGGATTTGATAGGAGATGCTTATCTTAACATGAGAAAGATAGCTACGGCTTTAGAATATTATCAAAATTCATATAAATTATATGAGTCTATTGAATCACCATTAAAAAATGAAATGCATGATAAAATAATAGAGGTTGAAAAAATAAAAGAATTTTTTGAAGAAGCAGAAATAGAAGAAGAATCAGAGATTTCTAAAACTGCTGAAGAGGATGATGAAGAGTATATCGCAAACTTCGATAAAATATCATCGAAGCTGGAAGATGTTATAAAATTGCTGGATAAGGCTCATATTTACGAAGCACTTGCCAAAGAAGAAGATCAAATGAGCTATCTTAATGAAGCAATTGTCACAGCTCGTGGAATAGGGGATAGTGCAGGAGAAGCTACACTATTATTGATTGCTGGTGACATTTCTTTAAAAAATGAGGAAACTAACGAAACCTTAAAAAATTTTAAAAAAGCATTTAACATATTCCATAAAACCAGAGACCAGTGGGGTGAAGCACTTTCCCTACTTTTGATTGGGGCAGTATATTTCATATTAAATGATAAAGATTCGATGTATGAAGTTTTCAAAAAATCTTTAGATATATTCCGTAAATTAGGAGATAAAAACGGAGAATCTGTAGCCATAGATCTGATAAATTCGCTTTATACGGAATAGAATGATAATAAACAGAAATATGAAATTATTTTAAGATTTTAGTTGTATTAATCTTTTATTTTCATAAGAGATGAATCAATATTTTTTTTAAATGATGAAGAAGAATTAATTAAGTTGAAAATTCAAACAGTTTATATAATCAATATGTGTATAAAAATGAGGTGAGTCAAGTGGATAATAAAAATATTGAAAAGCTCATTGATGCTTTAAGAGATGATGATGAGCATGTTCAAACCCAGGTGTCAGAGCTTCTATGCAATATAGGGGAACCTGCTGTAGAACCACTTATCCAAGTTTTGGAAGATGATAATAAACATGTTAGGAGAATTGCATCTCGTGTATTAGGGGTAATAGGGGATGAAAGAGCCATAGAGCCACTTATTAAAACTTTAAGAGATGATAACAAATGGGTTAGAAGGGCTGCATCAGGATCTCTAGCTAATATGGGAAGTGAAGCAGTCCAACCCCTCATCGGTATTTTAAAAGATGAGGATTGGCGTGTACGTGGCGGAGCTGCGTGGGCTCTTGGAAAAATAGGAGATAAAATGGCTGTAGAACCGCTTATAGAAGCTTTAAATGATGAAAGTGGATTTGTACGTGGTGGAGCAGCATGGGCTCTTGGAAATATTGGGGATGAAAGGGCTGTTGAACCGCTTACTAAGGCATTAAATGATAAAAGTAGTTTTGTCAGGAAAGTTGCCGCCAAGTTCCTAGACAAAATGTAGATTACATTTTATTTACGAATCAGAATTATGAAGTTTTAGTAATCTGTCCTAGAAATAAATTTAAAAATTTAATTTTTTTAAAAAAATATCATCTTAGAGTAAATACTGAAAATTATATATACTACAAACGATAAATCTCAACAAAGGACGAGTAAAGCAGATGTTTAATGAACAAAATAACATAAAAAGTTTGCAATATTAAACAATATCAAATAAAATATGAAATTAAAAAAAATAAAATAAAACTTCAATTTTTAATTTAAATTTGAAAGAAAATAATAAATTGAAAATATTCAGGTGTTTAAGTGAAAGTTAGTATAATTGGAGCATCAGGAAGGGTAGGAAGAGCTGCTGCTTTTTGTTTAGCTGAAGAAAATTATCTGAATGAATTGGTACTTATTTCCAGAAAAAGAAGCATTGGCAAGATAGAAGGCGAAGCTCTTGATATGTACGATGCCCTTGCAGCTAAAGGTGTGGAAGTTTCCATAAAAACATCTTCTGATTTTGATGAAATTGGAGATTCAGATGTGGTAGTTTTAACTTCAGGAATTGCAAGGAAGCCGGGTATTTCAAGAATGGATCTGGGAGTTGCAAACGCCAAAATAGTTGCAAAATATTCAAAAAAAGTTTCTAAATTTTCACCTGAATCAATAATGCTCGTTGTAACGAATCCAGTTGATATTATGACTTATGTAGCTTTAAAATCATCTGAATTTGAAAAAAACAGAGTATTTGGTATTGGAAACCACCTAGATTCCTTGAGACTTAAACACCTCATATCAAAGCATTTTAATATCCATGTAAGTGAAGTTCACACCAGAGTAATCGGGGAACATGGAGAGCACATGGTTCCTCTTTTAAGTTCAACCTCCATTGGAGGTATACTGCTTAAATATTTCTCTGCTTTCGAAACCTTTGATATAAACAGCATTATTGGCAAAGTAAAAAATGCAGGAGGCGAGATCATTTCAAAAAAGGAAAGTACAGAGTATGGACCCGCCTTTGCTATTTCAAATATTGTTACAACCATTTTAAACGATGAAAAAAGGATGTTAACAGTCACTGCATATCTTGATGGAGAAATTGAAGGTATTCATGATGTATGTTTAGGGGTACCAATTAAACTTGGGATACATGGAGTAGAATGGATAATCCCAATAAAAATGACTGAAAATGAGAAAAGAGATTTTATAAATGCTGCAATGATTGTGAAAAATAATACTCATAAAATTATGTCTTCTTTAGGTAAAATATAAAATAATCTTCTAAAAATTATGAATACATTGATAAATGACTATGATGGATAAATGGTTGTATAAAATTAGGAATAATATAATTTCTATTTAGTAGCACTGTTATTAGTGGAGTTTGTAGTATTGGTACTGTTTTTACTATTATTTTGAGTATTTCTTGTATTGTGATAGCTATCTATACCTATATCTCCAGATGTCGTATCGTTGGTTTGGTTTGTTAAATTTTGTGTAGTATTCTGAGAATTTTGAGAACCTATAAGGTATCCTATAAAACCTACTAATATGATTATTACTGCAATTAATACAATAATTGTCCTTTCCATTTTAGTTTACTCCTTGAAAAATCAATATCTATATTTTATTTAAATTTACAACTATATAAAAATTTCATGAAAGATTATTTTTTTATAATTTTTAATTTTTCATTCTTTTCTCTAAAAGGATAACACACAAAAAGATTTGTTTCTGTTTATCTTCGATTTTTTTTGATATATTCTGAACAATATTTAATATAAAAGCTGTAAAATACACATAAATTAAAAAATATACATCATCGGAAGGCAATTTCCGGTAACTTTATATAAGATTATTTTAATAGTATTGAATTAGCAAGTTAAATTAATGATTATGAAATTGAAGGCATTATTATGATAAGAATAGGAGTTCTAAATTTACAAGGGGATGTTTCTGAACATTTAGAAATTACATACAAAGCATTATCAAAGATTAATATTGATGCAGATGTTATTAAGGTTAAAACGGCTTCAGATGTTTTAAAATCTGATGGATTAATTATTTCAGGTGGAGAAAGTATGGTTATAGGGAAATTGATTGAAAATAATGGCTTAAGGACCACAATAATCAACCAAAATATACCGATAATGGGTACCTGTGCTGGAATGGTTCTTCTTGCTGCTGAAACTGATTACTATCAACCTTTATTGGGATTAATAGATATGAAAGTTATAAGAAATGGATTTGGACGCCAAAAACAATCATTTGAAGAAGAAATTCAAATATTAGGTGATAATTTTAAAGGCATATTTATAAGAGCTCCTTATGCAGAAAAAGTTGGTAAAAACGTTGAAGTACTTGCAAAACTTGATGATAAGATAGTTGCAGTTAAGCAAGGGAAATATATTGCCACGGCATTTCATCCAGAGCTAACAGAAGATACAAAAATACATGAGTACTTCATAAAGGAGGTATTAAAGTGTGTGGAATAGCAGGAGTTGTATTTAAAGACAAGAGAATTCATAAGGTAGGGGATTCATTGACAAAAATGTTGGATGCTCTGCAACACAGAGGTCCTGATTCTGCAGGATTTGCTATATATGGGGGTCTTGGTTTAGCAAATGATGAATATTTCTTAAACATCGAAGTAAAAGAAAAACCAGGTCTTCTTGAGAAAGTTAAAGATACTGTTAATCTTGTAACTCAGATAAAAAGTGAGGAGATAATCCCCTCAGTTGAAAATTATATAATATATCGATGTATTATCAATCTTGAATCATTTTCTGAATTAAAACCTCTAATAATGGACATCGACAGGATAGAAAATGTTACAGTTCTTAATGGAAGCCATTATTTTGAAATGATAAAAGATGTGGGTACAGTAAAAGAAATAGCAGAGAGATACGGTACAAAATCAAAGTTAGGGACTCATGGCATTGGTCACACTCGATTCTCAACCGAGAGTATAGTGGATCGTTACCATGCACATCCATTCCAAAGTTACATAATTCCAGACATAACTCTTGTTCACAATGGTCAGATCACCAACTACTGGAAAATAAGGGATCCTCTTGAGAGAAAAGGACATATTTTTGAAACAACCAACGATACAGAATGTATAGTGCATTATATAGCAGATAAGCTTTCTGAAAATTACACACTCCAGGAAGCTCTCGAAAAATCAGTAAAAGACATGGACGGTCCTTTTTCATATGTTGTGGGGACACCAAACGGTGTTGGGATAGCCAAAGACCAGTTAGGACTTCGACCTGGGGTTATGGCTGAAGATGATAGAGTGTTTGCAATTGCTTCAGAAGAAGTTGCCCTAAGGGAAGTACTGGACACAAAGGACGTGGAACATATCTCTCCAGGAGAAGTTAGAGTTTACGAAATTTAATATAATTTAATATAATTTTAGGTGGTTTTATGCGAGAAATTAAAATTGATGCCAATTTCAAAACACCCCGCCAAATTAACAGTGAATTAAAGAAAGCTGCAAAGGAATATAAACGTATAATCATTAAAAACCCAAATGCAATGCATTATATTGCAGCAGGGCTTACCGAACCAGTGGATGTTATAATAGATGGATCTGCTGGATATTTTGTTGGTACCATGATCCATGAAGCACGGATACATGTAAAAGGTAATGCAGGATGGTTTCCAGCTGATAATATGACAGCAGGAGAAGTTATTATTGATGGATCTGCCGGAGATGGAGTTGGACAGGGAATTTATGGTGGTACTGTGGCAATAAAAAAAGATGCAGGATCCAGAACAGGAGAAATAATGAAAAATGGCACCATAATTATAGGCGGAAGTTCAGGGTTCATGACAGGTCTTTATATGATGGGAGGTCATATAATCATTTTAGGTAATATTGGAGATGATGCAGGCGAGTCCATCATAAGAGGAGTCATATATGTACTTGGAAATGTAAAAAGCCTGGGTAAAAATGCTAAGTTAAAAGAAGTAAATGAAAATGACATTAATGAGCTTAAAAAAGTTTTAATATCCTATGGATTCCAACTTGACGATAATAAATACTTTGAATTTAAAAAAATAGTTCCCCTAAGTAAGCGACCTTTCTATGGTCAGGAATCAGAGGAAGGATGAATATGGAAACTCATAATAATAACAATAAAGACCATAAAATTGCAATGGTGGGAACACCCTGCCAAATTCTGGCAGCAACCAAAATGGACGCATTATCTGATTATACTGGAGGAACTCCAATAGATATTAAAATTGGACTTTTTTGCATGGAAAACTTCTCATACAGTTTCATGAAAGAACTCCTTAAAGAATATGAAATGGATATAAAAGATGTTCAGGAGATTAGAATTGAAAAGAACTATTTATGGTTCTTTTTATCCGAAGATCGTATTCTTAAAATTCCACTGGAGAAAGCTAAATCTTGTGTTCGAAAAAACTGCCAGATATGTATGGATTTCACATCAGAACTTTCCGATATATCTGTTGGTTCTGTAGGCTCTCCTTCTGGATGGTCCACAGTAATTATAAGAACAAATAAAGGTAAAAAACTCATTGAAATGGCAGAAAAAGATAGCTACATAAAAACAAAACCAATATCTGAATCCGGGTTAAAGATAATTGAAAAACTTGCAAAAAATAAAAAAAATGAGAACAAAAATGAAATAAGAAAACGAGAGAATATAGGAAGACCTGTTCTATACAGAAGAGAAATATCAGAGGATGAATTTGAAAGAGAGATATCAAATTGTCAGTTCGAAGACTTAAAAGGTGATGTTGTGGATGTAGGTGCATGTGTACTCTGTGGAGCATGTATTTATACGTGTCCAGAAAATGTAATCGAAATAAAGGATAGAAAACCAGAGTTTACAGGGAAATGCAGGGAGGATTGCAATGCATGTTATGTTGCCTGCCCCCGAACCTTTATTCTTGAAGATATTTTAAGTAAAGATCTTGATAAAAAACCTCTCGGGGATTTCATTGAAATATTATCTGCCAAGGCTCGAATTATAACTGGTCAGGATGGAGGAGTGGTAACTGCACTTTTCAGTTATGTCTTATCAAGAAATCTGGTAGATGACGTTATTGTAGTTGATAAAAGCAGCCTTGAACCATGGAAACCTGAAGCAAAGCTTACAGATAATGTTGCAGATGTCTTGAAGGCATCAGGAACCAAATATGCAGCTTGTCCAATTTTCAAATCACTTAAAGACTCTAGGGAATCTAAATCTGAAAAATCTAAAATCATAATAGAGGGAGGAACCTAAATTGCCATTTAAAATAGAAAGAAACAGGGATCTGTGCCAGCGTAACTTTGGAAGACCTGGCTGTTGCTGGTATCTATGTGATAATCGGGATGAAGAACTGTGTAAAAACTGTTATTCCTGCTATAACAACTGTCCTCATGAAGTTTATGAATTAATAAACGATGAACCATATCCAATTCATCATGAAAACTGTGTTGGATGCAGGATATGTGAAGAAATGTGTCCAAACAATGCCATAGAAGTCAATGCCGTTCCTGAAGATAGAAGAAATGTATGGTCATTAACAGACCTGGTGGAGATCAAAAGGAAAGCTGAAGAGGGCACCTACAGAGTGAGAGGATGTGGAGCTACCAGAGTAATCCCTACATTTGATGATCTGGTTATTGTACCAGCACAGGTTTCAAGACCCCCCATTGATAAATACAGGGAGCCTTGCAATACCCAAGTTGTTTTGGGAAGCAGGTATGCTCTAAATCCCCTTATACTGGACACTCCCATAATGATCGCAGCCATGTCTTTTGGTGCTATAAGCAGAGAGGCAAAGATAGCACTTGCCATGGGTTCAAGATTCGCAGGCACTGCCACAAACACTGGTGAAGGAGGCATGCTACCAGAAGAGAGAGAATATGCCTCAAAACTTATAGCTCAGTATGCATCCGGAAGATTTGGTGTATCTGCAGCTTATCTCAACAACTCGGAGGCAGTGGAGATAAAAATAGGACAGGGTGCCAAGTCTGGAATGGGAGGCCACCTGCTTGGTGAAAAGGTTACACCCGAAGTCTCAAAGATAAGAATGATTCCAGAGGGAACTGATGCCTTGAGCCCAGCAAGACACATGGATATTGTGGGTCCTGAAGATTTAAGCATGAAAATCTCCCAACTGCGTGAAATAACCGAGTGGAAGGTTCCAATCATCGTTAAATTCACTTCAGGCAGAGTTAGTGATGACGTGAAGATTGCGGCTAAGGCCGGGGCTGATATAGTAGTTGTTGATGGTATGCAGGGCGGAACCGGTGCTGGACCTGACATTATCACTGAACATGCTGGAATTCCAACCATAGCTGCAATAGTAGAGGCAGATGAGGCATTAAAGCAGGTAAATCTTCGTGAAGAAGTGAATCTTGTTGCAGGGGGAGGTATTAGAAGTGGTGCAGATGTGGCTAAAGCAATTGCTTTAGGAGCAGATGCAGTTTATATTGCAACCTCTGCTCTGGTGGCTATAGGCTGCCGTGTATGCCAGATGTGCTATGCAGGGACCTGTAGAAAAGGTATAGCAACACAAAATCCCCAGCTTAGAAGACGTCTGGATTATGTAGAGGGTGGTAAGAGAGTTGTGAGATATATAGAGGCCATGACAGAAGAAGTCTGCATGCTAACACAGCAGGCTGGAAATACTGATGTCAGCAAGTTAGAAAAAGATGATCTAAGAGCATTAACTGTCGAAGCATCAGCATTAACCAGTGTAAAAATGGCTGGTTTAGAATCTCCAGTTGTATATTAGAAATCGTTGTATACTAAAAATTATTCAAAGAAATATCAAAATAGAGATTTGTATAGTCAAATTGGGTGGATATCTCTAAACAAAGAATTCCACAGTATCTGTTAAGAAATTACTAATTCTGAAAAGAAATAATTTTTAATTTTTTTCTGTGTTCTTTTTCTATGATTTTTGTTTTAATTTAAACAACTATTATCTATCATTCAATTTATCAGAATATTTCAAACGTTTTCCGTAATATACGTATGGTTTCACGCTCTTCATGACCTTAGCAACGTAGTAACTCTCCCTTTTGTGGGTGAACATGTCCATGTCGTCTACGTGGACAACAAATACCTTGTCACCATCCCTAAATTGGGATTGGCTTTTTGGATCTAGGAGAATGTAGCTACCTTTTACCATACCCTTGGAAATCCTAATTTTTCTTAATAGAATTCCTCCTGTATTTTTTATCAACTGTTATTTTTTTGTTTTTTGTAGATAATAAAATAACCTAAATCAGATAAAAATTTATTTAAAAAAAGATTTAAATGAGAAGTAACATTCTAATATTTGTTACATTTTAAGACAATTCGAACAAAAATTAGATTTTGAGCTTAAAGGTGTTATAATGGATGATGATTCAGTTAAAATGTCAGCATTACTTGTAGCAAGTCTCACATCGTTCATCACACCTTTTATGGCCGCTTCTATCAATATTGCACTACCTGCAATTGGAAATGAATTTCTAACAAATGCTATTCTTTTAAGCTGGGTTCCCACATCCTTTTTATTAGCAGCAGCAAT
>VGTM01000053.1 GCA_016874685.1 Methanobacteriota archaeon | reverse complement strand
AAGATAAATAATAATTGGTGGCAAGTATAAATGGAGACTCGTGTGTGTGAAGTTTTCTCCAGTATTCAGGGTGAAGGCAAACTAGTTGGTCGAAGACAAGTTTTTGTAAGATTTGCAGGATGTAATTTGTGTTGTAATTATTGCGATACACCCCAGAGTAGGGATCCTTTAGCTGGAGATATGGTTACCTTAAAACAATTAATGGGGATGGTTAACGAACTTATAACACCAGATTTACATTCTATTTCTCTAACAGGCGGCGAACCACTTTTACATACCAAATTTATAAGATCTTTTGTTGAAAAATATGATTTTAACTATCTACTAGAGACAAATGGCTCATTACCACGTAAATTGAGCAGAATAGCCAGTTTAATCCAGTATGCTTCTGTTGATATTAAGTTACCAGAACATGATGCCAGCCCACAATGGGATGATCTGTTTCATAATGAGATAGAATCACTAAACATTTTAATAGATGAGAAGGTAAATACATACTGTAAAGTTGTAATATTACCCTCTACGAAACTGGATACTGTAGGACTTATAGCCTCAAAGATCGCTCAGGAAGTTCCCAACGCTTCCAAGATATCCCTAGTAATTCAGCCAGTAAGTCCTCTTAAATATTGGGTAAATAAAAAGCATAAATTGTTTAGAACATCTGAAAAAGCAGGAAAATATCTGGACGTTTTAGTGATACCACAAGTTCACTCACTATTAAAGGTGAAATAAGGAGGTTTTTAGATGGAAATGGAAACTAACGTAACAGTACATGACGCCATGACATCAGAAGTAGTGACAGTAGATCCAAAAAGCAGCGTTGCAGAAGCAGCTTATCTAATGAACAAATACAAGGTTGGCAGCCTCATTGTAAAAAGCAACGCTGAACCAGAAGGAATAATTACTGAAAGTGACATTATAGCTAAGGTAGTTTCAAAGGACATAAAAGCTAGCAAGATAACCATTGACCAGGTCATGACCAAAAACCTCATAAAAATCGATCCTGGATGTGAACTGAATGAAGCTGCTAGATTGATGGCCAAGATGAACATAAGAAGATTACCCGTGGTAATAAACAGTATACTTGTAGGTATTTTAACGTCAATGGATGTTATGATGGTTTCACCGGAATTAACCGAAATTCTTGTTGAAAATGCAAGGATGGAGAACACAATGGAATATTCTAGTGAAGAAAGACCGGTTCCGGGCGTATGTGAAATATGTGGGAATTTTATGGAATATTTAGATGAAGTAGATGGAAAATTTGTCTGTGAAGAGTGTAAAGAGGAAATAGAAGGTGAATAACATGAGTAAAGTGAAAGAGGTTATGACACCTTCACCAGTTACTGTTTCTACGGATACCTATGCAACCAAAGTAAGATCTATATTCAGAGACGAAGGTTTTAGATGTATTCCTGTTGTTTCCAACAAGCATCTTGAGGGTATAATAACCCGAGGGGATATGATGCACATTTCTTCAACCAAATCAAATATAGACGCCAGGGGAATCATGGAGCATCCTAAAGTCATAGCTACACCAAATATGGATATAACGGATGTGGCCAAAAAATTAATAGAATCTGACGTGGTGCAGGCACCTGTTGTTGAATCTGCTGAAAATATGATCCTCGTTGGCATAATAAGTGTAATAGATATCCTTGAAGAGCTATTGGATAAGGGGTACAAATCCAATTACAGCACCTTAGATGAAATAAAGACAGGAGATGTGATAATTTGTAATCATGATGATCACATATCAAAAGTCTGGAATAAAATGGATGAAACTGGATTTTCTGGACTTCCTGTCATGAAAAAGGGAAAAATAATAGGTATGATAACGAGAAAAGATATTATAAATTCTGGGCATATTAGAATCGGCAAAGAATCTGGGGATGTCAAAAGATCCCCTAAAGTTGAGAAGATCATGAAGACCCCTCCAATTGTTGTAACTTCTGATACTCAGATCAAAGATGCTGCAGATTTGATGGTTAAATGTGATATTGGCCGATTACCTGTAGTTAAAAATCCGGTATATATCAAAAAAGAGGCTTATAGATCAAAAGAAGCTAAAATAATAGGAATAGTTGCAAGGGAAGATATTCTAGGGTCGTATTTAAATTGATTTTTAGATACAATTACCTATCAACCGATATGTTGAATTATTACCTAAATTTTCGAGTTTTAAATATTTATAGATGATATTTTATTTCTCTAAAGAGGTGTATCGATGAGAAGAAAAGAAACCATAAATATAGTAAAATCTATGGATAGAGGTCCGATAGAGTTTAAGACCCATGCTTCAGAGCATGATGGAGACGTTATGAGCATTGCCAAGAAGAAAGTAGTTACAGTACCTCAAAGCGCCACCATAATGGAGGCCGCTGAAACAATGGTTAAAAATAAATTTAGAAGACTCCCTATCACAGATCCGGGGACAGGCAAGCTTTTAGGGATTGTAACGGCAATGGATATACTTGATTTCTTAGGCGGCGGTGAAAAGTACAAAATTTTAGAGGAAAAATATGGAGGAAACTTTTTAGCAGCCGTAAATGAATCTGTTAAAAAGATAATGACTCGTGATGTTGAAGTTTTAAGTATTAAAGATTCTATAAATGATGCTGTTTTAAAAATGATAGAGAGAGGAATAGGAGCCCTTCCAGTGGTGGATTCCCAGAAAAATATTGCGGGAATAGTCTCAGAAAGGGACTTTGTCATTCTTCTCGCTGGAGTTTTAACAGACGAGCTGGTGGACGATTTCATGACCAAAAAAGTTATAACCACCACTCCTGGAACTACTATAGAGGCAGCATCGAAGATAATGGTAAGAAACAGGTTAAGAAGAATCCCTGTGATTGGAGAGGATAGAAAGACATCTCGTTCAGAACTTAATGATAGAATAGTTGGTATTGTAACAGCGACAGATATACTGAAATTTTTGGGAGAAAGCAGAATATTTGATAAATTACTCACAAATAATGCAGAGGAAGTCCTTAACACACGAATTACAGAAATAATGGAAAAACAAACAATAACAACAACCACACTTACAAGATTAGGAGATATATGTAAGGTAATGGAGATTGAAGGTATTGGGGGACTACCTGTTGTTAAAGATAGTGAACTAATGGGAATAATAACTGAGAGTGATATTTTAAAAGCAATCAGTGGCTAAAAATTTCTGATTGCAATTTGAAAACAAGTTTGATAAAACTCCTAATATAAAAAGTTTATAGATGAAAAAGTCGAATTACAGGCGGATGAGAAAATGATGAAAGTTAGCGACGTAATGAGCGACGAAGTTGTTGTAATACAGGATAATGAGCAGATAGGACACGTAAAAAACCTTATACTTAAACACGGTTTCAGCAGAATAGTTGTTATAGATGAAAATGGAGTTCCAGTGGGAATTGTCACTGAAAAAGATATAGCTCGGAAATTGAGAGGTAATGGACCTGCATGGAGAAGAAGACCCATTGATAAAATATCAGTTAGAAGGGTTATGAACAATAAAATCATAACCATTAACCCTGATAGGGAAATTAAAGATGCTGTGGAACTCATGATAAAAAATAATATAAGTTCAATTGTTGTTGTGGATGGAGAAGGATTAGCAGGTATAATCACAAAAACTGATCTCATGAGAATATACAGTGAGAAATTCCAGGGGAGATGGAAGGTTGAAGATATTATGACTCCTGATGTAATTACTGTGAATGAAAATCACGCCATAACTCAGGTCATAAGTCTAATGGAAAAAAATAATATCGGGATTATCATCGTAATGCGGGATAACGAACCTGTTGGTTTTATAAATTCTTCTAATATCTTTTTCGCATCATTTGAAGATCCTGAAACTGGTGTAAGTGTTGAAAAGATATACTTTGTCCGTAAAGTAGATGGAAAAGATAAAAAAGATTTTAGATTGATTTCAATGCTCACAGCTGGAGATATAATGACAAAAGATCTTCTAAAAATTGGGAAAGATGAAGATGCTACAGGAGCCGCAAAAATGATGTTTGATGAGGATATAAGTGGTATACCTGTTGTTGAAGATGGTTCGCTTGTGGGAATAATAACAAAAACAGATGTAATTAAAGGAATTCAGTGAAAGAATTATTCTAAAAATGTGAATGGTGATAAAAATGCATATAAAAGATATAATGACCCGACGCGTTGTAGTTATAGATAAGGATCAAAACATTCATGATGCACTGAAATTCATGAGGAAGCACAGAATATCACGATTACCAGTGGTAAACACTAACATGGAAAATGTAAAGGAACTCGTGGGAATCATAACTGAAAAAGACATAGCTTCAAGGTTAGGTTCATCACGATATGGTAATCTGGCACCATCTCATTTTCATGTTTCAACGGTGATGAACACTGATTTTATCACTGTAGAAAGCACTAAACATATAGCATATGCTGCAAAACTCATGGTTTCTGAAAAAATAGGTGGCCTGCCTGTTGTTGACGACGGCGAGATAGTGGGTATAGTCACTAAAACAGACTTTATGGATGTGTGTGTTGGGAAGCCATTCCAAAAGATCCAGGTAAAAGATAGAATGACCAGGGACTTAATAAATGTTGCCCCCCAGGATAGGCTGGTACATGCAAGAAGATTGATAATAGACGAGGAAATTGGAAGATTACCCGTAGTTGAAGAAAAAGAGCTTGCAGGTATCATAACAGCAAAAGACATCGCCGAGTCAATGATGTCATTTAGAAAAGTAGTTCCGGATAAATATAAATCTGCAAGAATAAGAAACCTCATTGTAGAAGACGTTATGACACAGAACGTGAAAACAATTGATGAAGATGCAAGCATTGCACAAGTATCCCAGACAATGTTGGAACATGGTTTTAGTGGCATACCAGTTTTAGGCTCGGAGAAAAATTTAGCAGGTATTATTACAAAAACAGATCTTTTAGACCTGATTGTGGAGTTTGAGGAGGTTAGTTGAATTTTTCCTGAGATTATCTGTCCAAAGTGTAATTCGAAAATGAAAATAGATTGGAAAAGGACAAATTCTCTTACCAATTTTTTTTATGACTGTCCATCCTGTGATCTCAGATCAGAAATATTTTTAGGAGATTTCATAGATAAAAAACTTCAAAAAATTTCCGCTGTCAAAGCAAATAAACTGGATCAAGCTGTTAGAAAGGGGACTGTGAAATTCCATGAGGTGCATGGTTTTCCAGCTTTACAGTTCCGAAAAGATGTTGGAAAAATAGAATCAGGTACTGTGATCTATTTTGGGAAGAATATAGAAGTTATCCGAGGATTTCCAAAAATTAGAAGGACATTAATGTTGTCGCCAACCCTTAAAAATCATTTTGAAACTGAAGTAGCTGTTGAAGAGAAGATGAATGGGTATAATGTGCGTATAGCGTCCATAGATCATGAAATAATCGCTTTGACAAGAGGTGGATATATATGTCCATATACCACTAAAAAAGCCCCAGAAATTATGGATTTAGAGGAATTTTTTCATGATAACCCTGAACTTGTAATATGTGGGGAGATGGTGGGAACAAACAATCCTTATGTTTCTCATTATTATGAAGAAATTGGAGATCTGGGATTTAGAATATTCGATGTTAGAGAGAAAATAACAAACCAACCACTTCCAATCAAAAAAAAGCGAGAATTGCTTGAAAAATACCACCTACCACCAGTAAGGCTTTTAGGGATTTATAATGTTAATGAAGCTGCAGACAAAGTTAAAAATATAGTAAAGAACCTTGGAGCGGGGGGAAGAGAGGGGGTGGTCATGAAAGATCCTAAAATGGAAATACCTCCCCTTAAATACACCTCATCTGAAGCACATGCTAAAGAACTTGCTTATGCTTTCACATTTCCATTTGATTTTGCAAGAGCATTTTTCTTCTCTAGAGTGATAAGAGAAGGTTTTCAGGCTTTCGAGATGAACGAATCTGATGAAAAACTTAAAAAGAGAGCACATAGGCTTGGAGAGTCAATTTTGTATCCTATGCTGGACACTATAAAATACGTCTCTGAAAAAAATGCAGCCGGGGAAGATATGGTCATTGATGTCGAAAATTACGAAGACGCAGAGAAATTTGCGCGTCATCTTCATTCTCTAGGGGTTGCTGCCACCATAATCAGTTTTAAAGATGGTAAAGCAGTTATAAGAAGATTATATCAATCTACAACAGATCGGATTACAAATTATCTTGGGGGTGGATTATACTGACAGATGAAGAAATGGAAGATTCGAGATATGTATCAAATTCACCTGAAAATAGAAAAATAGGATTTCTCGGCCCTTTTGGAACATTTACAGAAGAAGCAGCATCTAAAATTAAAGGTGAACTTATAGCATTTGATTCCATATTTGAGATACTTGAAGCTGTGAATAATAAAGAGGCCGACTTTGGGGTCGTCCCAATCGAAAATTCGATAGAAGGTTCTGTTGGCCTAACACTGGATCTCCTGGCCCACGATTATGATTTAGCCATAAATAGAGAGATTGTAATCCCTATAAGTCATAATATTCTTGTAAATGAAGGTACTGGAATTGAAGATATAGAAGTTATATATTCACATGGCCAGGCTCTTTCACAATGCAGAAAATTCATCCAAAAACTCGCAGTTAAAACTCGTGCAACCTCAAGCACTGCCGCTGCAGCAGAGTTCATTCAAGGTAGGAAAAATACAGCAGCAATTGGAACCAAAAGGGCCGCTGAAATCTACGGATTAAAAATCATTGCTGAAGATATTCAGGATTATAAAAATAATCTAACAAGGTTCATTGTTTTAGGTCAAAAAGATCATTCCAGGACGGGATTTGATAAAACTTCAATTGTATTTTTCCTCTATGAGGATAGGCCTGGCGGACTTTATGAGATACTCGGAGAATTTGCAAAAAGAGACTTAAACCTTACAAAGATAGAATCAAGACCTTCAAAGGAAAAATTAGGCAGTTATATATTTTTCCTGGATTTTGAAGGTCATAGAAGTGATAAAAAAATTGAGAATGTTTTAAATATGATCAGATCCAAAACACACTATGTTAAAATTCTAGGTTCATATCCTATTGAAGGAGATGATTAAGATAAGTTTAGATAAAGAAAAAATTATTAATACCTTAAAAGAGCTTGAAAGGGATTATTCTGAGGGTAAAATATCAAAAAGGCATTATAATTCTCAGAAGAAGGAATTGATGGAAGAACTTGAAACAGTTGAAGTGGCAGAGAGAATTAAGAGACTTCAAGGTAGAGGGGCTGTTGAAAAACCTTTGGAGTACTGGGTAAATAAAGAAAATTTGGCAAAAGATGACGAAGAAAAAGAGGAGCTTATTGAAAAGTATGTAACCTCTACACCATTTAAGGAAAGTATTTCTCGGCCAAAAAGTAGCAAGACACCCAGAACCACCATATTTTTTGCTGTTTTTTTAGCTATGGCATTTTTTATTGGTACAGGATTTGCTTACTTTATAATTCAAATGCCTTCTGACGGATCAATGATCCCTTTGAATGCGAATGATACAGCTTTTTCAGATTTCAACAATACTAAGAATGTTACAAGGAATGTAACCAATAGAACAACTGTTGAAACACCTGCAAATACCACTCCAGCGCCTACTCCGACACCTACTCCAGACCAACAACCTGTTAATCCTCCAAATAATAATAATGATACTACAGGACCATAATGGATATCATTAACCCCCTATTTTTTTAAATAAAAATATCGAATCAGTCCAGAATAAATAAGAAAAATATATATTCCATAATAATTATTTTTTAATTTACAGGCATGAAGGTGAATAGTTTGAAGAAATATCCATTGATTATACTAACGATTTTGTTACTATCAGTTCTCTCATCAGGATGTATTTTCGATAATGGGAATAAAACAAATCAGACCAAAAATTATACTCAGAATGGAATTTCTTTTGATTATCCTGGACAATGGGGGATCGCGAATACCACAGTAAACAATACCATCGTTGCAGTTGCAGATCCTGCATCAATCGATCCAAACACGGGATTTGCAACCACAGTGGCAGTGATTCAGAAATTAACATTACCCTCAGGTTCGAACATGGCAGATATATATAATAGAAATTATGAAGCTCTTTTTAATAATTCAAGTCATCAGCGGATCTCTGAAGGGAATATTACCTTAGATAGTTTAAAAGCCTTTGAAAATGTTTATACATTAAATGAAAATGGTATTCAGAAGCAGCAGAGGGCTTTGTGGATTGAAAACAATCACACAATATATGTAATACTCTGCAGTGCCAAAGTAACTGACTTTAACAATGAGAAGCAAAATTTTGATATGATAATCTATAGCTTCAAGATCCAGTAAAACTCATAAAAACTCATATATACTCCTTTTTTTTTTAATTGTTTAATTTATTTATGGATTTTAAAGAAAAAAAGATTTTATTGATGGAATTTAGAATGATAATAGCTCAAGTATAAATTAAATAGCAAATATAATTAAATAAATTCTCAAGACATGTAAATAAAAACTCTTAAAAAATGTCGATTATTTATTAAGATTATTATTCAAATAGTGGATATTTTTTAAATTGGAGGTGTGGATAAAATGATAAAACACAAACTTGTTGGAAATGCTATGCAGATGCTTGTAACTGAGCTATCTCCAGGCGAAGAAGTTTATGGAGAGTCAGGAAAATTCCTCTGGAAGTCGGCCAACGTGGATATGGATACTAGGTTCGCTGGTGGTGACAAGCATAAGGGAAAAGGACTATTCGAACAGGCAATAGGAACGGCAATAGAGGTTGGAAAACGTAAACTTGCAGGAGAGAGCTGGGCATTTGTCTACTTCACCCCCAAAGAGGGTAATGGACTTGTATCCTTTGCACAGATGATTCCTGGGGAGATAAAGGCTTTGGAACTTGATGGCACCCAGGATTTATATGTACAAAAAGAGGGGCTCCTTGCAGCTGAAAGTACTATTGATTTTAATATAGCTCTAACAAAAAGAATTGGAGCAGGAGTTTTTGGTGGACAGGGATTCATACTTGAAAAATTTAGTGATGCTGGTACTCTCTTTATTGGTTCATGCGGAAACTTTATAGAACTTAATCCAGCCGACTATGGTGGAACCATTCACGTTGATACAGGATGTCTTGTTGCTTTTGAAGAAACAATAGACTATGACATAAAAATGATTGGTGGATTGGATCAAAAAGGTATTAAAAATATCATATTTGGAGGAGAAGGCATATTTTTTGCTAAATTGACAGGGAATGGTAAAGTCTGGATTCAATCAATGAACATCACCGCACTGGCACGAACGATTCTGGGATATAGTGGCAGAGCGTCTGCTGAAGATAGAACAGATCTTGGCGGGCTTTTAGGAAGAATTTAGTCCTAAAAATAATTTTATAATTTTTTCTTTTACACCTTCTTTATATAGTAAAACTATTATATCTATTAAAAGCAATACAATTGTATCTACCAGTCAATATGTAAAAATAAGAATAGACTATCTTGTTGCTTCCGAAATCTGTTTTTAATTTTAGCTGCGTCTATAAGGTGAATAAACAAAAAAAATCGCCAATTTAGTAGACCCGATAGTTATGTTCTCAATTGTATGGTATAAAAATTATTAAGAGGTCGATATGGGTAAATAATGATATTAACGTGGTTAGTTAGCGTGGTCAATGTGAAATTAACATATTTCATTTGGGATCCCCCCCTTTCAATGGAAATCCTGTGAGTTTATATTAAGCAAGCCTGTAGACAATCAAGTTTATCAAATATTATCAAATAAAAAAAGGAGGAATAAAAATGGTATTACCAGTCTGCGATGTCTGTTTAAAAAGCGGAATATTATGTCAGGGATGTGAACGCAAAATAAAAACTGGTGAGATTACTCAGCTAGATTTAGACATTGCAAAGTTACTCTATAAAATTGGAGACGGAAAAATAGGGTTTAAAAAAACCATTGAAATTGGTGATGTTGTTATTATAATAACTGATCATGATCAAGTTGGTAAGCTTATAGGAAAAAGCGGGAAGATTGTTAGAGCTATATCTAAAAAGATAAAAAAGAAGGTAAGAGTTGTTGGCGAAGATTCTGACCTTAGATCAGTTGCAGGGGATATACTGGCTCCAGCAAGGATTTCTGGGATAAATATTGTTTATGGTAAGGATGGGCAGGAAAAATATAAGATTAGAGTTATGAGGGAGGATTCTAGAAAGCTACCTGCCAGGTTAGATGTCCTCAACAATATTATCAAAACCTTAACAAATGAGGAAACAACCATTGTTCTTGACTAATTTATATAAATTATATAATTACAATTTTTTTATTGGCTGATTATATGGAAATTGCACTCTGTGTGACTGGGAGTATAGCTGCCATAGAAGCAGTTAAACTTGCAAAAGAGCTTTCAAGGCATGGAATCGATGTAAAATGCTTCATGAGTGACGGGGCATGTGAGATTATCCATCCATATGCCATGGAGTTTGCTACAGGTAATAAAGTTGTTTTGAAGCTTACAGGCAAGGTTGAACATATAAAATTTGCTCAGTCCGATCTCATTCTAGTTGCACCAGCTACAGCAAATGTTATAAGTAAGTTTGCATACAAAATTGCAGATAATCCTATAAATACTTTATTAATCACCGCTTTTGGGTACGGAAACCCTATTATAATGGTTCCATCAATGAATAATTCCATGTATAAGGCGATCGCTGAAAATATTGATAAATTGATAGCTGAGGGTATTGTTTTTTTAGATCCCAAAGTTGAGGAAGGAAAGGCTAAATTTCCTGATATTGAGGATATTGTCCTCCATGTTTTAAGGGAAACATCTGAAAGTGAATTAGCGGGTAAAAAGGTTGTTGTAAGTGCTGGTGCTACTTTTGAAAATATAGATCCTGTTAGGGGAATAACAAACAGAAGTTCAGGGAAAATGGGAGTTGAAATTGCCAAAGAAGCGTTTATAAGAGGCGCAGATGTAACACTGATTTGCGCTCACGTGACAGTCAATGTACCTAGTGTTATTACAACAGTTAAGGTAGAATCTACAGGTGAAATGTCTGGCATGGTTAAAAAATTGGTTAAAAGTCACGATATATTCTTTTCAGCTGCAGCTGTATCTGATTTCACTGTTAAAAACCCAAGTCACAACTTTAAAATATCTTCCAGTGAGAATTTACAACTGCAACTTGAGCGAACTGAGAAAATAATAAATTCTGTAAAGGAAATTAATCCTGAAATATTTCTGGTTGGTTTTAAAGCTGAATATACTATTTCGGATGAAGAATTGATTAACTCGGCATCAAGAAGGATGAAAGAATCAGGTGCCGACCTTATGGTTGCAAATGATTTGGGAAGAGTGGGTGCAGAACTTGGTTCTGATACAAATCAGGTTATTTTGATTGATAGTGAGATTATTAAAGTTCCTTTAAGTTCTAAAAAAGAAATTGCGAAGATAATTGTTGACAGAATTGTTGAAAAGATTTAGTTTTTAGGTTTTTTTAATTTTCACCATATTTTATTGTTGATTTTTTGAGATATTACTTTTTAAATTTTTTATTAAAAAAATAAAATATTAATCAAAATTATTAAATATTACTTCTTCTCCATTGATACACAACGTGAGGTATAAATGATGATTTTTGTTACGTCAGTGGTTACAACAACCACTACAACTATAACTACAATAGAAATAATCGTGTGGGTCTTAACAGTCCTAATCTTGAGTTTTATAGTAAGTTTTTTAGTAACTTACACAAAATGTGAAAGTTACAGATGTTCAATTAAATACAGCCTGTTAACCGGAGCTATTATTGGAATTATGTATGGTATTATAGTATGGCAATTAATAATAATACCTCAATTTACTGAGATCAGTCTCAATCCAAGTCCTGCTTACATCCGTACTCATTTCTATTTCTTTTTTGTTTATGTAACATCAGAAGTGCTTGTAAATATGGTTGTAGGACTTTTTGGAGGTTCAATATCAGTAACTTTAAAGAAAAAAATCCAATAGACGGTAACAACTGAAATAGGATAATATTATCCTATTTTTTTAGTATTTAATTGGTATTAACGCTCTGATTTGAGATCAAATTCGCAGTAGAAGCTAATCATGTCGGGTCAGCTGATAATGCGTATAGTAATGATTAAATCAAGTTGTACATTCAATTATCAGAATATTGACAAAAATATCGTGGTGCTTTAATTGAAGAATAGAAAATATGGATTTATAATAGGATTTTTAGTTCTCGTAGTTTTAGATTATGGAGGTATATACTATAATGGTAGTACTACGGGTAATAATACACAACCCGTAAAAACCTATTCTGCAAATGGTGTTAGTTTCAATTATCCTGGTGATTGGCATGTAAATACTGACAATGTAAGTGGGGGCATTATGATTTTAGTTTCGCCAGATTATTCAGTTGATGACTTATTTTCAGTTTCAGTTTGTCCATTTTCAGTTCGTACTATATCATTAGCTCCCTGGTTTCAACTCCAAATAATACCCAATAATGAGTTTTCAATTAATAATGGCATACCACATGAGGGCATGCCAAATAATAATCCAATATTTAATGATACAATATTTAGTAATGATTTTTTTAATGATACAATGCATAGTGATGTTTTTTTAAATTATAGTAGCATGCCAAATAATGTTTCATTATCCGAGCAAGAAATAATTAATCAAATGCAAAACAGTGAGCATCCTGATGGTTGGTATGAAATCTCAAACAAAACGCTTACAATAGATGGTAAAACAGCTTATGAGAAAATATTTATAGTTTATAGTTTGATACCACCTATTGTGGACAGGAGATTTGAAGAGATATATTTCGTGAAAAATGGGAAAACCTACTTAATGCTTTTTGAGGCCCAAGATTGGGACTTTGATAAAGAAAAAACGAACTTTGATATCATTCTCAACAGCTTCAAAGTTCAATAAATTCTTTTTTTCCTTATTTTTTTATCCAAGCTGCAATATTACTTAATTAGAATATTTTTTAGGGTGCTAGATTTTTTAGGATGCTGCGAGCTTTTGAATCTTTTTGTTTGTGGTGTAGCCTAGTAATGTGATGGTACCTGCTAATAGTGCAACTAGAGAAATGATTTTATGCACTGATTGCCAAGTATAACGGTGTAAACAACCTAAAGACAGTCTTTCTTTTTTTAATGTGAAAATGTCCTAAAGTAAGCCTGTTATACTTTGGTATTCTT
>VGTM01000052.1 GCA_016874685.1 Methanobacteriota archaeon | reverse complement strand
AGATAATCATAACATTTTATTTAAAAAATGACATAAAAATAATTCTCATTGGAACATCTAGTATGGATTCTATTTTATGATCTATTTCTATTAAAACATTATCGGGTACGATTTGAACTGCCACTTGGAATGGAGATATCTTTATGAATGGGTATATGTTTGGTGAATTTCTTCAAAACTTCCTTTGCATGCTTTGTTTTTACCAGAATCGAGATTTTAACACGTGGATTTAAGACCATATCTGGCCTAGGAATGATTATATCACCATTTTCATATAGACCAACAATTATGAAATTATCATTTGGACTAATTTCGCCGATTTTTTTACCAAATAAATCCTCATTTTCCAAGGTGAAATCTAATAATTCTGCATCTCCTTTCCCAATAACTGCTAAATCAGCAATTTTTGGTCTTATTATTAATTTTTCAAGATAACTGGCGGCTGTGAGTTCTGGATTAATAACAGAATCAATACCTGCCCTTTTAAATGCTTCTAAATGATTAGGATCGCTTACCCGGGCAATTATCTTTGGAGGATTAAAATCCTTTGCCAATACACATGCTAATAAATTTGATTCATCTTTTCCTGTGGTAGCCACAAAAACGTCTGCACCCTCCACATTAGCCTCTTCCAGAATACCAATATCAGTACCATTACCATATATCACCTCAGCATCCAACTCCGAAGCAATATCGTTACATAATCTTTCATCAGTTTCAATGAGTGTGACATCATGCCCATCTGCAATTAAAAATGAAGCAAGACCCAAACCTACTCTTCCACCACCCATAATCACTACTTCCATATATAATCACCTTCAAAGTATTAAAGAAATATTAATATATTTATATTAATAATTTATTTTCTATGTTTTAAATCTTTTTAACTGATTCCAAAATGCTAAAAATAAAATCATGGCAGGGATAATTTCAATTCTACCAATCCACATGTTGAATATGAGGAACGCCTTAGCTACATCAGGCATAGTAGGTGATGTAATTCCAGTTGAAAGCCCTACATTTCCCTGGGCAGAAGTTACTTCAAAAAGGGAGTTTATTCCTCCATACCCATATTGCATAAGTACTAACCAACTTACAAAAATAAATATTAGATAAATGAAAGTGTAAATTCCCGCTTCTTTAATCTCAGCATCTCCAACTGGTTTCCCGCATATTTTCCTGACTATAACAGAACCTTTCGGCGAAAATATTTTCCTAACCTCCCAATAAACTCCTTTTGCAAGGGTAACTACTCTTATAAGTTTCAATGCGCCTGTTGTAGAACCTGCCGCCATACCTATAATCATTGCAATAGTAAGTATCACCTTGGGATAATCTGTCCATGCAACCATGGTACTTATCGGGAGGATGCTTGAGCCAGTGCAACTTAGAGCCGAGATAACATAATAAACAGAATTTAGAGTGGTAAATTTTGCGTATACAATCAGTAGTATTGAAAAGATTGCAACTATAATTATCATTGCTTGGAACTGTATATCTCGTAAAACGTCTAAAACTTGACCTTTTAGTGCTTTGTAATGTACTAAGAAACTGGTGCCTCCTATAATCATCAGTACGATGGTTATGATGGTTATTGTGGCACTGTTATATGCGCCTATATTGTTATTTTTTATAGACATTCCACCGGTGGAAAGATTGGTGAAGGTATTGTTTATAGCATCAAAAAGGGACATACCAGCCAATACGTAAAGTACGATGCCCAGTACTGTGTAAAAGAGGTATATCCACCATATGGTCTTCATTGTACTTGTAATACTGGGTTTTATTTTCTCTTCACGTGCTTCAGATTTATATAAACGTGCAGCAGATGTTCCTGGTCGTATTAAAATACCAATAACCATTATAACGACCCCTAATCCACCAACCCACTGTTCTATGCTTCTTAAAAATAGAACGGACTTAGGAAGTATTTCTACATTGGTAAATATAGTCAGACCACTTCCACTCCAAGCAGACATACTATCAAAATAAGCATTTAAAAAATCTATATTTGTGGAATACATTAAACAAAGACTTCCAATAAAAGCAGCCCAAATCCATGCAATGGCAGCAATTATCATCCCGTGTTTAAGTTTTAATTTTCTATCATGAAATGGTAACCTGCGTAAAAGATATCCAACTGCTATGGAAAATAATCCGAAACTAAGAAAGCCCATAAAATGATGTTCACCATATATCAAGGCAACTATTATAGGCACTAGCGTTACTATACCTATTCCCTGCATTATTATGCCCAATGGAGGGGATATTAATAACAAATCTTTCTTTCCAATATAGACTTTCATTTTATCATAAATAATGAATAATCAACCATTTATAAACTTAGCCATTAAACATTAAAATTATTTAAATAAAAGTTATCAATATTCACCACCAGAATCAAAGTATCGTTTTATCCAAATTCATAGAGAAAACCAATTAATTGGTATCAATGACTAAATATCGTATAAAGCATGGAAGGTGGTCAAGTTAACTGAAATATATTGTTAGCATTACCCCTCATCAAGAATAATTATAGTTTTTATAATATATGGAATTGTGATTAAAATGGAAAGATTTGACTATATATTAATAATGTTGCTATTTGTAATGGTTATTGTTAGTATTCCTCTCAATCAGCAAAATACCTTAAAGCAAAGTGAGAATTTGCAGATTAAACAACTCGGATTTTCTCTAAATACCAGAATTTTGGGTAGCAGTGAGTATGGGGTGGTGGTTAAAGAGGGACCCTACGGGAACAGTTTTTCCCCTGTAAAAATTGCTTACATCGTGGGAGTACATCCCCAAGAATCAAAAGCACATAAATCATTGGTTGAATCACTAAAGAAGAATCATATATCGCTAAAATGTTGTTATTATATTTATAAAGTCATTGTTACCAAAGATACAGATGATTATAATAAGGGAAGGATAAATGGCCAATTGCTGGCCAGAGATTATGCAGTGCCAGATATAACCAAAAACTATTTCAAGCTGGCAATAGATGTGCACTCGAACAGAGGGATGTATAAAGAGAGAACGTTTTTATTTTCCCCTATCAAAAGTGGTAGGTCAGAATCAATTGCCATGAATATAAAACACCAGATTCCCTGGTTAGTATATTACGTTCCTCCAAGACTCCCTGAACCAACAAGTACACCTTTTGTAACTATTCCTTTAATAAAGTCCGGAGTTCCTGCAATTGTTTATGAAACTTACATGTATGAACCTTATGAAACCGTGGAAAAACGTGCAAACGAGTTTATTTCTGTAGTTGACAATGAAATGTATGAAAAAATAAAAATATCAATTCAAATTTTCCCATAAAAAAAGGAAATAAATAAATGAAAATCTCAAATTTATTCTCTGGGATCTTCCAAGAAAGACCTAACAGATTCACTGTTTTATTCAAAAAAGGCGATGAATTTAAAAAAGCTCATCTTAAAGACCCCGGAAGACTTAAAGAACTTCTAATTCCTGGTGCAAATCTCCTATTAAGACCTGCCCTAAATTCTGCTGGTAGAAAAACAAAGTATGATGTGATTGCAGTCTTAAAGGATGATAAATGGGTGGTTATAAACTCAGGTTTACATAGTGACATAGCTGCGCGACTGGTAGAATCTGGGAAAATAAAAGAATTTAAAGGATATTTTATTGAAAAAAAAGAATATACATATGGCGGGAGCCGAATCGATTTTTTACTCTCAAACAAAAAAGAAAATAAGATGCTGGTTGAAGTTAAAGGTTGCACATTAGTTGAAGATAGATTGGCTCTTTTTCCAGATGCACCAACCACGAGGGGCAGAAAACATGCTAAAGAGCTAAATCAGGCGAAAAGAGAAGGTTTTAATTCCGCAGTCCTTTTCCTAATAATGAGAGAGGATGCATCAGAATTTTCACCAAATTACCAGATGGATCCAGATTTTTCAAATGCATTATTTGATGCTTATAAAAATAATGTTCACATAATTGCGTATTCATTTAAAAACATTTTTAAGGAAAATTTTCTGGAAATAAATCCATATAAGATAATTAAAATAAATTTTAAGAAATGAGGTGAAAAATCGAATTCCATACAGTTCTATTCATAAAAAAATTATTTTTATTTTCTGTAATCTATTCTATTTGTAACTTAATTTTTAGTAAATGATCTTTATACTGGTTTTTCTAGCATAATAACTGATTTAAATATATTATTAAATCTACAGCCGTATTATATTGAACAAAATGGAATTTTAGGAGAAATAAAGAGATTTGAATAAATTTTAACCTATCACTTTTTTATAATAAAAAGAAAAGAAAGAGGGTTATTAAATTTAAACTTTCTAGTTTTCTGGTTCTTTTTTACTATATTTTCCTGCCAATGAGTAAATCAGCCAGATTATAATTCCATATATAACTATAGGGAATTATCCATCATGCATCTGTTAAAGGTCTTAAATAAATAAAAATGCATCAAAAATAATAAGGTGGGCTACAACTTATTCTTTTGATTAATTTATGTTGTGAGTATAAAAAATCAGGTGTTCTCCAGCTTTTCAAACTCTTCTGGCTTTCCAATCCCCAATATTATATCTCCGGCCCTTATAACATAATCTCTTGGAGGATCTATGGTCAAAATTCCATCATGTCCTATTCCAACCATTACAACTCCAGTTTTATGGTGTATGTCTGCTTCTTCGATTGTTTTACCCTTGAGAATGCTGTCTGGATTTACCTTGATTTCCCGCATTTCACGATCCTTATGTTCTGCTAAAACTTCCTGTACAAAAGTAGCCTCATAACCATCTTCAATGCTCTTATACATCAGTCTTCCAGATATTACAAAAGGCGAGATTATTTGATTTGCGCCGGCAAGCTTTATCTGTTCTATGTTTTCATATCGCTGAACTTCCGCGATTATTCTCACATTTTGATCTATTTTACGTATACTCAGTATACAGTGAATTGTATGAGAATCTGATTCCATATCAACAATTACAGCCTTTGCACCCATAACATTTGCCTTTTCGAGATCTTTAACTCTTGTAGGATCTCCATGTACAAAGTTTACCCCATTCCTCAGTGCCTTCTTTTGCACATTTTCATTCTCATCAACTACAAAAACCTCATTTTCCTTCTCAATTTCTTTTATACACTCCACTGTACTTTCAGTCCAACCACATATCACTATATGTTTCGATTTTTCCACATTAATCAACCCCATCAATCTCATCTGCTGCCTTTTCACCAGAAATTCAAGAATTGTTTCAATAGCCATTGCAAAAGTCCCGATACCAAATATTATCAGTGAAATTGTAAAAAACATTCCCAATGCAGTTTCGGGGCTATAATCACCATACCCCACCGTTCCGATTGTTACAAATGTCCAGTAAAAAGACACCACCCATGGTTGACCCTCTATCAGGTGAAAACCAATAGTCCCATATGCAATCACTCCAAAAACCAAAAAGATAATACGTGTCAGTCGCTTTTTTACTAGTTTAGGAAGATGTTTTCGGAGGAGTTGGAATACTAAAACCATGCAAATTACCTTATGACTTTTTTAAACGCAGATATTGGAATAATTCTTATCTAAAGCTTATATTCGAATTATTACCTTCTAAATACCACCAATGCTACTGCAACTATTATTATACCAATTATGCCAAGTATAACCCAGATAAGCCATCCAGATGTATCTTGTCCATCGTCAGTAGAATTATCATCTCCATCGATATCTGTTTTCTTTGTGCTTTTAGATACGCTGGAGCTGGATCCTCCACTTTTGCCGCCCCCTTTAATCATGGGATCCACTCCATCATAGTGTATTTCAGGATCACTATTTCCTGAAATGCAATTAGATGATACAGATTCTGATTCTCCTGCAAAAACACAATTTGGTATGGTTAAAAAACCTAAAACTAATAATATGGCCAATATGCCCTGTAACAATTTCATTTTAAACCTCCTGTGGATCTCTAAATTCATTCTATTCTATAGTACCTAACTACTATTTTCCTATTTATCTTTTACTAAATTAATCCGAAGTTTAAAGGCTTTTAAAGTCATAAAACGCAAAAAATAATAGTATCACGTGTAAAAAAGCCATTAAATCTGATTTTCGTGTTGGGAGGAAATAATCTCAGGATTATTCAGTGCCAAAGTATGATTATTCTCTAAATTCCCAGTTCATACATAATTACATTGATTGCTGGTTAATATGGCGAATAGTTCCTTCATCAAATTTAAATATCACGATTAACATAATTATTTTGTTAAACATTTTATGATGCATCCAAGTCAAGACAATTTGATGCTAATTAAAAATTAATAAAAAAAATCTTTATAAAATCGAAATTCCATTTTTTTAATTTTATTTAAAAGAGTTGTTCGAATGGGAGACGAAAAATCTAATGAACAATATGAAAATGCTGGAAAAAACAAAAAACTTCCAGGAAATATAAAAGGAGGATCAAATGATAAATCAGTGGATCCTCAAAACTACCTCAAACGCATATACCATTTAAAGTCCTTCTCCGAAATTTTAAGCATAGTAATTCTCATTGGGGGCTGTCTGGTATTAATTGGCTGGGCTTTCAATGTTCCAATTTTAAAAAGTCCATCTCCAAGTTTTTCAACTATAAAGTCTAATATGGGGCTTTGTTTTATTTTAATTGGTATCTCTTTGTGTTTTTTGCAGACAAAGAGAACAGATAAGTGGATGCGTCGTGTTGCACAGGTTTGTGCTATTATCGTGGCTTTAATAGGATTTCTTACCCTCATTGAGTATTTATTCAACATAAATCTGTACATCGATCAAATGCTTTTTAATGAGCGCCCCGGAGCTATTTATACATCCAGCCCTAATCGAATTGCATTTACCGCTTCGCTGAATCTATTTATAACTGGAATTGCTCTGCTATTGCTTGATAGGGAAAGTATCAGGAGTATTAAAATATCTCAATTCTTTGCAGGTGTTGTAAGTTTTATATCACTTTTAGCTATTATAGGATATCTCTATGGTGTTTCGGCTTTATATTACATCCCTCAATATACAGGAATGGCAATTTATACTGCTATAACACTGTTCTTAGTAAGCCTAAGCACTCTTTTTGCTCGTCCAGATCAGGGATTTATGTCAATATTAACCCGTGAAAATTTCGGTGGATATGTGGCACGGCGGCTTTTACCAGTTTTTATTATTATCCCCATTTTAATGGGGTGGCTTGGAACATTGGGAGAGAAAGCAGAAGTTTATGGTCCATATTTTGGAGAATCCATAACTATATTATTAAACATAGTACTCTTTACAGTAGTCATTTGGTGGGGAGCTTATTCCTTCAACAAAATAGATAGAGAGCGTGAAAAGGCTGAGAAAGAACTCAGAGAATACAAAGATCATCTTGAAGATCTGGTAGAAGAACGAACAGATGAACTGAAAACTGCTAATTTAAATCTTCAAAAAGAAATTGAAGAACATAAAAAATCAAAAGAACATATATCACATCTTAACTCAGTTTTAAGTTCCGTACGTAATATAAACCAGCTTATTGTGAGGGAAAGGAATGAAAAAACACTCCTCCAAAAAGCCTGTGAAATTCTAACTAGTACAAGAGGATTTCGTTTAGTTTGGATAGGTAAAGTCAAAGAAGGGAGTTGTAAAGTCCTGCCTGTTGCATCAGCAGGTTTTGAAGTAGATTACCTTGATTCAGTGGAAATAACCTGTGATGATTCACCAACAGGTCAGGGTCCTACCGGCACGGCAATTAAAACCCGTAAACCCAGTGTTGTGCTTAATATAGCCAGCAACCCCCTGTTCAGGCCCTGGCGGGATCAGGCATTGAAAAGGGGTTATGTGTCATCAGTCTCTGTACCAATCATGGTAGGTGAACAGGTTTATGGGGCGCTTACAATTTATTCTGACCGTGTAGATGTATTTGATCATGAGGAGGTATTGTTAATTGAGGAGTTAGGTGTAGATATTGGTTTTGGGCTTCTTAGTATTCAGACAGAATTAGAGCGTGAAAAAATGCAAAATGCTCTAAAAATGTCTGAAGAAAAACACCGTACCTTATTTGAAAGCATGGCACAGGGTGTTGTCTATCAAGATTCTGAAGGTAATATAACATCAGCAAACCCTGCTGCAGAAAGAATATTAGGTCTGACACTTGATCAGATGCAGGGTAGAACCTCCATGGATCCCCGGTGGAGAGCTATACATGAAGATGGATCTGAGTTCCCAGGTGAAACCCATCCCTCAATGCTTGCTTTAAAGACAGGTGAAAAAGTTAAAAATACTATAATGGGCGTTTTCAACCCTAAAATAGATGGATACCTTTGGATAAACATAAATGCCATTCCACAATTTAGACCTGATGAAGATCAGCCTTATCAAGTTTATATAACATTCGATGATATTACAGAACTTAAAGAAGCTGAAATGAATATTAAAAAAGCTTTAGAAGAAAAAGAGATTCTTCTGAGAGAAATCCACCACAGAGTCAAAAACAATATGCAGATCATCTCCAGTCTCCTGAACCTCCAATCAGGATATATTCAAGATGAAAGAGACTTAGAATTTTTTAAGGAGAGCCAATCCAGAGTGAAATCCATGGCCATGATACATGAAAAACTTTATCAATCTGAAGATCTGGCAAGTATTGATTATTCAGATTACATAAAATCCTTTGTCGCTGACTTATCATACATGTATACTGTGGATCCTCACTTGATTAAAGTTAAAATTGATGTTGAAAAAATTAGAATGAACATCGATACTGCAATACCATTAGGGCTTATTATTAACGAGTTGGTGACCAATTCAATTAAACACGCATTTCCCAAGGGTAGAAAAGGCGAAATCTCAGTTAAACTATTTTCAGAGGGCGATAAACTGACTTTAACGATAAGTGATAACGGAATAGGCTTTCCAGAGGATCTGGACATTAGTAAAACAGACACACTTGGTTTGAAGCTGGTTAACAATCTGATAAGGCAGGTTGACGGTAAAATTGAGCTAGACAGAAGCCATGGAACAGAATTTAAGATCATATTTAAAGAATTAAAGTATGAGGAGAGGATGTGAAATAGACTCCTTTAGGGTGTTTATATGGAGAAAGGTTACATTTTGTATAAAATAGAAGATTTGAAGGCGGGGGATCATCTCTGCTGCCTTTATGAAACTGAAGAAGAACATAAAGCCTTAATAACGCCATTTTTACGCAAGGGCCTGGAAAATAATGAGAAAATAGTTTACATAGTAGATAAACATACATCAAAGACTGTTCTTGATTATCTAAGGGAAGATGGGATTGTTGTCGAACCTTATCTTGAAAGAGGGCAGCTTGTAATTCTTACTGTCAGCGAATCATACATGAAAGAAGGAGTGTTTGATCCAGATGGTATGATCAATTTATTGAAGAATGAGACAGACAAGGCTCTGGATGAAGGATACAACGCCCTTCGTGTAACTGGTGAAATGACTTGGGCACTTCGAGGTTTACCAGGTTCTGAACGTTTGATTGAATATGAGTCCAAATTAAACGAATTCTTCCCAACTAGCAAATGTCTAGCCATTTGCCAGTACGACATGAGGCATTTTGATCCTGAAATACTCTTAAATATTTTGGAAACTCATCCTATAGTTGTTATTGGAACAAAAATCTATGATAATTTTTATTATATCCCTACAGACGAGTTTTTAGGAGGTAAGATCCCTGAAACAACTTTAAATCACTGGACAGAGAATTTGAAGCTTCGAAAGCAAGTTGAAGAGGAACTGCAAAAAAGTGAAAAAAAATATAGGGATCTTGTAGACAACGCACCAGTGGGTGTCTATCAAACTACTGTGGATGGTAATATCATCTTCGTAAACGAATCTTTGGTGAATATGTTTGGATTTGAGTCTCGTGAAGAAATGATGAAGGTTAAAAGTCCCTCTAGATACAAAAATTCAAAGGACAGAGAGTTCATAACCCAAAAACTCATGAAAAAAGGTGGTTTGAAGGATCACGAAGTTGAGATGCTTAAAAAGTCAGGAGAATCCATAAATGTAATTTTAAGTGCGAATATTGATGACGGCATCATCTCAGGGGTATTGGTTAACATTACAGAACGCAAAAAAGCAGAAGAAGCATTAAAAAAGAGTGAAACTAAATACAGAGCTATTTTTGAAAATGTTCAGGATGTTTTCTATCAAACCGACAATGAGGGTAATATAATTGAAATCAGTCCCTCCATCGAAAGATATTCAGGCTTCACCAGGGAAGAGTTAATTGGTAAACCAGTTGAAATGGTCTACGTGGACCCTGAAGATAGAAAAGATCTCCTAAAGGCTATTCATGAAAGAGGGGAAGTTGTTGATTATGAAGTGAGATTAAAAACAAAAAACAACAGTTTAATTTATGTTTCCACCAATGCCCATATCTTGTTCGATTCAAATAACCAGCTTATTGGAATAGAAGGATCTTTAAGGGATATAACCGAACGAACAAAAATGGAAGAAGAAATTAAAAAGTCATTGGAAGAAAAAGAAATGCTCCTAAAAGAAATCCACCACAGAGTCAAAAACAATTTGATGGTCATATCCAGCCTGCTTAACCTACAATCACGTTATATAAAGGATAAAGAAGCACTTAGCATTTTCAAGGAAAGTCAAAGCCGTGCCAAATCAATGGCGCTCATACATGAAAAATTGTACAGTTCCACTGATCTTAAAAGGATTGATTTCGGTGATTATATTCGAACCCTCTCTAGTGACCTCTTCCAGACCTATGTGGCTGATCCAAGCCGTATAAAAATGAACATAAACGTTGAAAATATTATGCTGGATATTAACACTGCAATACCTTTAGGTCTAATAGTGAATGAACTAGTATCAAATTCCATGAAACATGCATTTCCAAATGGTAGAAATGGTGAGTTAAACATTGATTTCCATACAAAAGACGATAATTTAGTGTTGATGGTGAGCGACGATGGTGTTGGCTTTCCAGAAGATCTAGACTATAAAAACACCGATTCACTGGGTTTACAGCTTGTGAACAGTTTAACAGGTCAAATAGATGGCAACATTGAACTTGATAGAAGCAAAGGCACAGCATTTAAAATCACATTTACAGAAGAAGAATATAAATAAGAATACAAATAGATGGTCTGAAATTAATCTTAATTAACTATCTTAATTAACCAATAGGTCTGAATCAAATATAATTTTCATTTTCGCCTTCTAACCCAATATTTCCGAAGTTCTTCTGCAAAGAACATTATGGGGATAAAGGTGATTAGATAGAGCCATTCTGAGATTCCAAGAACTGTTGTTCCAAATATTCCCTGAAGATAGGGTATATAAACTATAGACAGTACAACAGCAATTTCAAATAAAATACCCCATATTATCCATTTATTTTTAAACAATCCGATTTTAAAGGTGGAGGTTCTTGTGGTCTGGCAGCCCAGTAGGTTTCCGATCTGTGCTGCTACTATACCCGCAAACACCATTGTGGTTGCTTTCATATACAGTGGGTCTGTAAATAACAGGTTTTGGCCCAATTGCCAGCCACCATTGTAAAGTGTCCAGAAATATCCAGACATTACCAGTGCAGCTTCAATCAGCCCTAAAAATACGTATCCTCTTAATATGACACCCAGATTCAGTAGTCTTTCTTTCCGGGATCTGGGAGGCCTGTCCATAACATCTGACTCTGAAGGCCCCATTCCCAGCGCCACAGCAGGGAAAGTATCTGTTCCCAAGTCAATTGCAAGTATTTGCATTACTGTAATTGGAAGTGGAATCTTAAATATCACCATTAGAACAAATGGAATAATTTCAGCTGTTTCGTGGCTGAAGATGTATGTTATGAATTTTCTTATGTTTTCATAGATTGTTCTACCTTCTTTTATTGCAGATACTATGGTTGCAAAGTTATCGTCGGTTAGAACCATGTCAGATGCTTCTTTAGCAACATCCGTACCTGTTATTCCCATTGCAACGCCTATGTCCGCCTTTCTAAGTGCCGGAGCATCGTTTACACCATCGCCAGTCATAGCCACGATCTCATCCTCGTCCTCAAGTATTGATGCAATCCGCATTTTATGCTCTGGAACTGCCCTTGCAAAAATAACATCACAGGGCTCTTTCAGTACCCTAATAACCTCTGCATCAGACATTTCATTAAGTTCTTTTCCTTTTATTATGCGGCAATCATCCCCTATTATTCCTACTTCCTTTGCTATTGCTCTTGCAGTCAGGCCGTAATCTCCAGTTATCATTATTATCCTGATACCTGCACTGTGACACTGTTCAACTGCCTGGCGAACTTCAGGCCTTGGAGGATCCTGCATTGCCATCATTCCTGTAAAAATCATGTCCTTCTCAACAGTTTCTGGTCTGTAATCCTCGAAATCGTTTGGAAGATTTTTATACGCCATTCCCAGTATTCTAAGACCTTCCTCTGCCAATCGATCATGTATTTTTATTATTTTCTCCTTTTCCTCCTCTGGGAAATCCTGAATCTTACCATCTCTTGATATCTGATTACAAAGAGCTATGATCTTTTTAGGAGCTCCCTTTACATATGCAACCTTTTTATTGACTTTTTGGTGTATGGAACTCATGGATTTTCTTTTAGAATCAAATGGAAGTTCTATTATTCTAGGTATATTTTTTAGCTCTTCTTTCCAGTCAAATCCAATTTTACGTGCAGCAACAAGTAAAGACGCCTCAGTAGGATCGCCTAATATGTTCCATCTTTCCCCTGGTTTTTTTGGTTCCACAAGTTTGGCATCATTACAGAAAGCCGCGGTCCTTATAAGCAATTTGAGTTCCTTGAATTCTTTGTGGTTGATTTTAACGCCCTTATGAAAAAATTCACCTTCACCTTCATAGCCAGCTCCAGTTACATCGATTACCTCACAGGGTATCCATATTTTACGTACGGTCATCTCATTTTTGGTTATGGTACCTGTTTTATCTGTGCAGATTATGGTTGTGGAACCTAAGGTCTCAACACTTGAAAGACGCTTTATAAGGGCATTTTTACTTACCATCTTTTTGGCAGAAGCTGCTAGAGCAAGAGTTACTGTTGGTAAAAGTCCTTCTGGGACGTTGGCCACCATTAATCCTATGGCAAAAATGAAAGCAAGTTGCAGTGGTAGGTCCACAACCCATACATTAACTGTGAATAAGACTATACCCATTAAAATCGCTATTGTTGCTATAATTTTTGCTAATCTGTTTATCTGCTTTTGTAGAGGACTTGGCTCTTCCTTTATAGTCTGTGTAAGAGATGCAATTTTGTTGAATTCTGTTTCGCGACCCGTTGCAAAAACCACTGCCCTTCCTGAGCCAGATGTAACACTGGTACCTGCAAAAATCAGATTTTGCATCTCTACATTACTTTGATCGCCTTCTTCAATTGGTTCTGCATCTTTACGTAC
>VGTM01000051.1 GCA_016874685.1 Methanobacteriota archaeon | reverse complement strand
TAGAGAGAGTATTCCCAAAACCTGAGATAGGTGAGCAAGCTTGAATGAAATAATTGCTATTACCATAGGTGCAATCTTATCATGGATAAATTTTGTGATCATCGATATATGGATGGGTCTTCCTGAATCTCCTGGTGTTCGAGGCGCCGAAGCAATAGGAAAATCTATAGAAAATAGAGGTGGAGATTTAGGTGGAGGGTACTTTAGTGGTAATATAGTATGTTCCCCAGATGCTTCAGCTGGTACCTTGCTTGCATCGTGCGGTTATTATGCATTTGGTTCACCTGAAGGTGGATTGATAGCTGCTTTATTTGTCTATTTTGGAAACAGGATCTGTGCTGATCCTGGATATGCTGGAACTACAGGAGCATTAAGTGCTACTATTTTGATCTGGGCAGCTACATATATTGGAATAAACCCTCAAAACTTCATAGTAGGGATGTTATTAGCTGCATTAACTATTCAGGGCATTTATCATCCTTATTCATCGAAACTAATTGGAAAAATGGCAAGAAAAATGAATCGAAAGGTAATTAAAGACTAATGTTAAAATTTACGTGGTAAGATGATAGAAGAGACTATAATTGCCGGTATAATCATATATATGGGTTTAAGGCTTTTTATAACTCAGGATAGCTTGGAGAGAATGCCATATCTTAATGTTATAAACTTTGGAGTAGCAGCGATTATAACTCTAAAGAACCCATCACCCCTTGGGGTTGTAACCTCCATGATTTATTTCATAATGGCTACAGTAGCAGCAAATGCCATTGCATTTACAATCAACAAAATAAAGGAGATAGAACATGGTAATGATTGAGTTCCCCTACGCCGCAGTCATACTTATGATCGTAGGTGCAATTGGAGGGTTACTTCAAACCCGCCCCATAGACAAAATACTTATGCTTGCTGTCTTAGGTGATGGTTTAATCAGTATGATAGCAGCTTATCAATATCTAGACGTTGCTATGGCTTCATCTTTCATGACATTTGTAGGGATAATTATAATAATGATCGGACTCATCAGAACTTTGGAGATCAAAAAAGCTAGAGGAGAGTTATTTTGATATCCCCAACAGAAACTCTACCCTGGATATCCTTTTATCTAGGAATTGCTTTATTGGTTATTGGATCACTAGGTGTTGTTTTTGGCCCTAAAGCTTCTAAAGAGCCTATAATTAGATTAATTAATCTAACTGTTCCTATTACTGGAATTGCACTGATATTTATAAGTTACAATTACACACTGACAATGTTAACCATCCTGAGCGTTAACACCATGTTTTATATCATAACAATAAGGGCTATTATACGATTAGAAGAGATGGAGGCTTTATATTGATTGGAAGAATTCTAAATTCATTAGCTGAACCTGAACAGGTCCCCAAGGTTTTTGCATTTGCTATAATGATAGTACTGCTTTTTAGTTTAACATCTTCCTTCCATCTCAATTCAAAACAACTTTATCCCAAGCCTGCACCCCAAGTTCAGCTGGAATTAGCCAAACAAAATATTGATATAAGCTACAACCTGGCTCCATACAATCGGGGAGGGACACCCCTAGATCCCGAAAACTTAGGTACAGTCAGATCGCAGTATCAAACCCCATATGAAGGATGGATAACAGGATATTTGACTCCATTTTCCCAGATGCTTCGAGATATTTCATATCATTTTGGTACCACCATCCTATCACATCCTGGAGGGATATTAGACGAAATTTTGTATTATACTAGAGGATTGGACACCATACTTGAAACTACCATATTATTCACTGCATTCACAATAGCATCATGGGTCATAATAAACAGAACAGAAAAAGAAAGAAAGGAAGAAAAAGAGGAAGAAAACAATTAATAAAGATAATAATCATGTAAAGGAGAACAAAATGAACCCTTTAGCTGATACCGTAGTTCCCACCCTTGTACCTCAAATATTTGTAAATTTTTATCCTATTGCAATTGTTATTGCAATTATAACTGCTGTTGTTGGGCTTTCAGGGCTTATTCTGGAGAGAAATGACTTTCAAAAGATCCTGATAATTCAGATACCTATATTTGCCATGTATTTAATTGTATCTGCTGTTGGAACAGATCTTGCAGAAGCCCTTATACTACCTGGAATGGTGGTTTCCCTGGCAGAGCTCCTTGCAGTATCAGAAATACTGATCTTTCGAGAACTTACCAAAAGAGAAAAAAAAGGCGAGAGCCCCCGAGTCATGAACTTCAAATATGACCAGATCAAAATGGAAGTGTTAAAAACAGCTCTTCCCATAACATCTGTAGTTTGTGTTATCTATGGGGTAATATTAACAGGTTTTACAGGAGGAGCAGTTGCAGGTGCAGGTATTCTTATATATCTCTTCGTTGGAAAGGTTGGAGGATTTTCACATGAATTCTGGGAAGAAATGGCCGGTATATCCGGCGTAGCCTATGTTTTCTGGCTATTAGGATTCTTAATATATTTCATAGCCCCACAATACTGGCTCATAGCCCTGTTCATGTCTGGTGGTGGAATCATAATAAAAGTAGCCTTGAAATTCGGTCTTCTAGGAATTCTGGGAAGAGAAGAGTATAACAGATAGTCTGGTAGGTAAAATGAACGATATAATGGATTTAAACGGATTTGTGATAGGACATATCCCCTTCGCAGATATTGTGCCTTATCTCACTCCTTTTTCATTGGCATTGGTAAGTACTATAGTAGTTTTTACAGTTTTTCTAGCCTTAAGTAACCCAGAACTTAGATCTGTGGCAAGATTCAGGGAAGATACTGTAAGAACCGTGACTGTAGAAAAAAAAGAAGCCAGATTTAGAAGATTTATGACAATACTTTGTGGGATATCTTTAATAGGCGTTGTTACCACTGGTGACCTTTTCAATTTCGCATTATTTGTATCTTTAACTGGTATCACAAATATGGGTATATTTGCAGGAATAAAAGATTCACATGTTCTAGATGCAGCATTTCAATATGGATTAGTAATGATGATCTGTACCCTGCCACTTTTTGGAGGGGTTGCTATTACACTTGCAAAGACAGGTACACTAAGTCTAGGTGTTCTGGCGGGCATGCCTTCAAATCCAATACTAAATATAAGTAGAACACTAATACTCGTAGGGGCTGTGGGTGAAGGTGCCCTGGCACCATTTTTTGCCACAAAAGTCGAAATGATACGTGCAAAAGGAGCTCCCTACATCAACATGATGCATTTAAGCTCACTAATGGTATTTACAAGAGTGATAGAAATATTATTTATATTAGGGTGATTTTTGTGAAAAACCAGGAACAGAATAAAAACACAATACTTGCAATACTTACATCATTCCCCATTATAATTGGTATCCTAATTAATGTTCCATTAGTAGTATCAATTGCAATTTTAACCTTTTTCCTACCATTATCTACATACTACGTTGGTCTTGCATTAATGGCCCATGCCAAAACAAAAAAAGAGGAAAAAGAACGAAAAAAAATAACTTTCACAGGATATTAAGTAATATGTTAAGTGAATTTGTCCATTATCATCAAAAGTGATTTGAAATGATCTATCCAACTACAGGTAGTCTAATCTACCTGTTATTAGAAATAATCAGCGCATTTATATTTGGAGGATTACTATTAGGACTTCATCGTAAGATTATAGCCCGTATACAGGGAAGACCTGGTCCTCCAATTATTCAACACCTCTTACACACTTTCAAATTTTACATCAAAGAACTTTCAATACCCGATACCTCCAGTCTACCTCTATATATTGCCATAGTGCTTTCTTTAGATGGTGTATGGATACTGGCCCTTATAACAGTGCCAATTCTACTGGGGCCTTTTGGTATTGTAATCATGTGTTATGCAATACATAAGGTTTCTGAGCATGGTATAGGCCTTGCTTCAGGTTCTCCCTATGCAAAGACAGGAAGTAGTCGGGCTGTTCTTTCAGCGACAGCTGAGATGCCATTAATTGTTGCACCAGCTCTGGTATTCTTTAAGACTCATACTCTCATGTTAGATGGAATTATAACTTATCAACTAGTTCATGGATCATTGTTTATGCAACTACCGCTTTGTGCACTGGCAACTTTTGTTTTAGTGCTTTCAAAAACTCCTTACAATCCATTTGGTATTGTTTGGGGTAAAGACATTGTATCAGGACATAAAACAGAACATTTTGGTGTTATAAGGGGCGTTTTGATGATGGGAGAAATTTTAGGATTCTTCGTACTCCTTTGGTGCTTTTTGACAATTTTCTTTGGAGGGATAATAACCACTCCACTTGCATATATTCTGGCAATGACTGGCGTTACAGTTCTCCTCGCATTCATATGTGCTCTTTCACCAATGGTGGCGCCATACCATTCAGTAATGATTCAATGGATGTTTGCACTTTTGGCAGTGTTAAATGTCATATTCGTATGAGGTGTTATGATGGAAAAAGCATATTTATATTTATCTTTGATGATGACTGCGGCTCTAATCATTGTATTTGTTGCAACTGCTGCTTTACAAACAAAAGTAGCTATCTTAGCCGTCATATTATTTTCACTCATACTTCTACTTTTTTATATGAGAAATAAAGCAGAAAAAATTGAATTGATTTCCCTTTGGTTTACTTTGATAATGTTCATCGTTACAGCAGCTTTAATATTCCAAAAAGGAGGGTTCTGATACATGCCATATTTTACATACCTCCCCCATCTGGCGTTTTTTGCCCTTGGAACTTTATTAGGATTAGAGGTAAGCTACAAATGGCACAGTGAACCATTTGTGGTAAGAAAAATAGAACTAATCCCACTCATACTTGCATTAATTGGTGGGGGACTTATGGTATTTTATGTACCCATTGGATTACTACTAATTGGATTTGTAATTGGAATGAGACCAGGTTATGGTGTGTATGAAACTATTATAGGTATACTGTTTGCCTTGATCCTGTGGGTGACCCTATGACTGATGAGACAATAAAGAAAATAAAATTATGGAAACTAGAAAGTTATTCATACATAGAGAATGTACTAAAGCCCCTTTCAGAGGTCCTAAATTTATCTATTGAAGAAGTGGAAGAATTACTGGCAAAAAATTTAGACATGGTAAGAATTGAATCATCCCATTCATCTGCTGAACAGGCAAAACTATTTAGACTTGAAAAGCAGATTGAGGTGGATCTTGGATTGGATTATTTCCATCATCTGGAACTACTAGATAAAAATCAGATCACATCCATAAAAGAAGAAATTACAAACAAATTAGAAAGTTCAGGGAAATTAGACTTTGATTCTTATTCTGATAAATATAATGAACTAATAAAAGATGCCAGAAAGAGGATATTAGATATCTTAGAAGGAGAAGAGTCATGATCAAAGAGTTCATTAGAAAAAGGTCTATACATGTTTGTTTAGTATGTACGGGAGGATGTAATGGATGCGACATAGAAGTAGCAGCCCTCCTATCACAGAGATATGACCTGGAGCAATATGGTATATATTACCATAATAATCCTCGTGAATCTGATGCACTTCTGGTTACTGGAACGGTTGCAAAACAATGGCAGGAAAAACTTGTGGAATTTTATAATAAGGTTCCAGAACCAAAAGCAGTTGTGGCTATTGGAGCTTGCGCCCTCTCTGGAGGCATATTCCAGCAAGAAAGTGATAAGGTGGGTGCACCAGTTAGTGACGTCATACCTGTGGATGCAGAAGTACCTGGATGTCCACCCAGACCTGCTGAAATTGCAATCGCAGTCTTGAAATATGTACCACCTACTCTGGCAAGTTACAGGAGGAAAATTTAATGTCTTATGTACCTATTGGTCCCATTCATCCTGGTTTAAAAGAACCATTAAGAATTAAGCTTAAGACTGAAGGAGAACGTGTGGTGGATGCAGAAGTTGATCTAGGTTATTTCTATCGTGGAGCTGAACAGTTAGCCCGTGGAAAACCATGGCAAAAGGTCGCTTATCTTGCAGAGAGAGTATGTGGCATATGTTCTGACGCACACCCCCATACCTTAATTGAAGGTTTAGAGAGAATCGTTGACTGTGAACCACCGCTGAGAGCACAATTCTCACGTGTGATAATGGGTGAACTGAACCGAATACATAGTCATTTAATTGCCAATGCAATATGGTTTCTTGCTGTAGAACATGAAACTCTAGGAATATATAATTTGAACACCAGAGAAAAGGTAATGGACCTTTTAGAAATGATCTCTGGAAACAGGGTTCTTTATTCCTGGAATATTGTAGGTGGAGTCCGAATGGACTTCAAAGAATCCCATCTAAAAAAGATCTTGGATAACCTAGCTGAAGTTGAATCAGAAGTATACAGATACAGAAAAATGTTTAAAACTGGAGCTCTTTTAGGTTTAAGATCAAAGGATATAGGAAAAATGACCAAAGAAGAAGCAATCGAAGTAAGAGCAGTTGGACCCACAGCCAGAGGTTCTGGGATTAAATTTGACTGGAGAACAAAACATCCAACCTATGTTGACCATTTTGATTTTAAGCCTATCTGGAGAGATGAATGTGATAACTATGCAAGAGTCATGATGCGGTTTGATGAAATACTAGAATCGATTAAAATTGTAAAAAAAGCCGTTGATGAATTACCCGATGGTCCTATAAGAAAAGAATGCGAAATTCCAAGAGGATCTGTCGATTACAGATACGAAGCCCCCAGAGGAGAACTTGCATACATATTTGAAACAGCTAAACACGGCATCATAAAGGAGATAACCATCAGAACCCCCACTATAATGAATTTAGAGGCATGTGTAAGATACATGTTTAAGGACTCTCCAACCATAGCTGATGCTATTGCCATCTATCAAACCATTGACCCATGTATTGCCTGTACGGAAAGAGTGGTTATAGTTGATGAGAATGGAAATAGGCAGGACTTTAGAGGTGTTCATACCGTTTTAAGAAATTTAAAACCTTTTAAGTCGAAAAAAAAAGACAGATGAGTTAAATCAGATTTAAAGAATTAATTGGATAAGATTATGATGATTAAAAGTTGATAATTAAAGGTGTAATAATATGTCTTCAGTAATATGGTATCTATACGAGTTTGCCAGAAAGACATGGATTGACAGGTTTTTGAACGCCAAAACTGATCCAGAAATAGCTGAAGCACCATCAAGATTCAGAGATTTTCCAGAAGTTCAAAAAGACCTATGCATTTCCTGTGGTGCCTGTGTATTCTCCTGTCCATCCCAGGGAGCCATTAAATTGGTGCGGGATGAAGAAAGAGAAAATATTTTCCCGGTAATAAATAAATCTTCTTGTATAAGGTGTGGCTTCTGTGTTGAAGTATGTCCAACAGAGCCTAAAACCTTAAAAACTGGTGAAAATTATCTTATAATGGAAGAATACCGTATACTACCGCAAGAAAAGGTTTACATCGCTGATGAATATCTATGTATACGCTGCAAAAAATGTTTAGAGGCCTGTAAAATCGGTGCTATAAACTTCAAGGACAATGTAATTTCAATAGATCAATCTAAATGTGTATCCTGCGGAGATTGTATTAATGCCTGTCCTGTAAAAGGCGCTATAAAAGAAACCTATATTATAAACATTGATGAGCAAAAAGAAATAATTAACACTTTAATTAAAAGTCTTGAAGGTACTATAAATCTTGAAGTCGAGAGAATTAGGAAGCTCCCAGATCATGATCCAGATAAAATCATTAAACTGGAGTACCCATTGGCTGATTATTTGCAAAAAGCTCGTAATATAATCCCTAATGATGAAATGATTATTAAAACAGTTGAAAAAGTTACTGATAGACTTAAAATGAACATCATAACATGGGACGATGAGAAGTGTAATCAATGTCGCTTGTGTGTTAATGAATGTCCAACTGGAGCTATAAAATACGACGAGAAAATTGGCAAAGTCGAAAGAGATCCTGAAAAATGCTTAAGATGCACTATTTGTTACCAAACATGTCCATTTGGTGTACCTGGACTCTACGTGGCCAGATTCCTCCTAAAAAACAATGTAATTTTAATAACTTTAAAACCATCCCAAATACCTATAAGGGGCTGATAAAATCCCTGTAACTACAAAAAAAATCAACAAACCCTTAAGGGAAATAGAAGTTGAATATGAAATTGACGATAAAAAGTGTAAGGGATGTGTTGAAAGACCCTGCCTTAACTCTTGTCCAGTGGATGCTTTACATGAAATATCCCCCGATGACCATATTGAAATAGACGAAAAATGCATTGGGTGCGTACTTTGCAAAGAAGCATGTCCTTATGATGCTATTAAGATTAAAACCACTTTATCAGAACCTATAAGAGAACCCGTGCCTATACTAAATCCTAAACTCTGCTTAAACTGTGGAGCATGTGTTGCTGCCTGTAGAACCGGTTCAATCGAACTTGTGTCAACTGGTAAAGAAGAAATTCACAGCGAAATCGATGAAGACAGATGTATACGGTGCGGTTACTGTGCCCGAGTATGTCCTTCAGAGGCAATAAAATATGGTGAAATCCTACCCCGGTCAGTAGTTAATGAAAAAGCCGTTGTCATAGATCAGAACAAATGTATAGGTTGTATGACCTGTACAAGAGTTTGTCCATCAAAAGGAGCAATAAATGTCGGTAATATAAGCAAATTACCATATATCGACCCCTCATACTGTGCAAGATGTGAGGAATGTATGAATGTCTGTCCATCAACAGCAATCAGATACACAGCCAAGGGGGCTTACAACAAATTTGGTAAAATTAAAACAATGGAAATAGTTTCTGAACTTCTGGAAAATGAAACTAAAAGGCTAGCAGACGATTCTGGTAAAATAAATAGCCTCCTAAATAAAATTGCCACCGATATAAGCCAGCAACATGATGAAAAAGAGTTTGAAATTGATGTAACAGGCAGAATAAAAGCCGAGATTAAAGAAATATTAGACCATAACTTTGAAATAGAGGATATAACTGAAATTATTGAGAGAACAACTCCTCATAGAGATATATTGGTAGTGGAGGACAAATGTATTGGTTGTAGCACCTGCATTAATGAATGCCCAGTAGAATGTATAGAACTCGAGCTGCCTTCCCCAATACATATTGGAGAAGTGTGTGTATACTGTGGAAAATGCGTTCAGACATGTCCAGTTGATGCAATAACACTCAAAGAAGAGTTTTTCTATAGGGAAAACAGTAAAATATTGTATATTAGAAGAGATATAAAAGAACCTCGAAGTGGAGATGTTATCCCAGATGATATCAACTGCCAATCATGTGGTGTATGTGTAAATAAATGTCCAGTTGATGCTTTAAGTCTTGAGGAAGATAAAATTATAGTAGATTATGAAAAATGTATACTTTGCGGTGAATGCGAGGCTATATGTCCTGTAGATGCAATTAAACTAAGATTAAAAAACGTGTAGGAAATTATGGTGAAATTAATCTTAATGAAGGCCTACAATATTTGAGTATTTAATTAATCCAGGTATTATTAAAGATTATTATTAAAAAAATCAGATTATATTATGGTTAGCTAAAATTGAACATCTGTGATAAAAGATATCAGGTTTGAAAAGAAGATAAATCGTTATTATGAGGGAGAAAATTGGGTAGAAAAATCTTTATTTCTGATTGTGAAGGTCCTATATCAATAAATGACAATGCATTTGAGCTTGCAGGACATTTTATAGATGATGGAGAAAAATTTTTTGCAATAGTAAGCAAATATGATGACATTCTTGCAGATGAGATAAGAAGGCCTGGTTACAACGCAGGAGATACGCTAAAATTAATAGTTCCATTCCTAAAGGCTTATGGTGCTACAAACAGGAATATCATAGAATTCTCAGCCAAGAACGTGCTATTAATCCCCAAAGCTAAAGATACGTTACAATTCGTCAACAGAATCATGCCATCTTTTATTGTGAGTACAAGTTACGAACATTACATCCGTGCACTGTGCGATCTAACTGGTTTTCCCTATAAAAACACATATTCCACAAAACTTGACATAGACAGCCATCCAATTAGTGCAGAAGAAAAAGAAAGACTTATGGAACTTCGAAAGATCATAATTGAAAATCCTGATTTCGACGTGCTGGATAAAATATTCTGGAAGGATATTCCAAGTATGGAAATAGGAAAAATCGTCAATGAAGTAAAAACTGTCGGTGGAGAAGGTAAAAAAGAAGCTATACGTGAAATATTGAATAAACATGGATTTAAAGCTTCAAATGTAATGTATGTTGGAGATAGCATAACTGATGTTCAACCTTTTCAGTTTGCAAGAGAAAGTGGAGGTTTAGCAATTTCATTCAACGGCAATGAATATGCAATTAGAGAGGCTGAAATAGCTATTATCGCTGATAATACTTTAATAATATCCTTAATTGCAGATCTATTCAATAAATTTGGACGAAACTATGTTATTGAATTTGTAACTGATTTTTCAATTAAACCAGATTCAGCGTTCAAAAATTATAGAATAAATCTAGATCTCTTAGAAAAAATTCAAAATACCAAAATACCAAAAATGGCAATTATAACAAAGCAAAATGCTGAAAAATTGATTAAAAAGAGCACTATGTTCCGTAAAAAAGTAAGAGGAGAATCCATTGGAGGACTTGGTTAATGGTTGAGATAGAAGATACTTACTGTGAGGCATTCGATGGATACTGTTGCAGAGTGATCATAACAGCAGAGGATGAGGAAACACTAAAAAGAGCTGCTTATGATGCTACTTCCACACCTGGAGCTGTTATTGGACGAATTGAAGCGGGTATTGAACGCTTTTTAGATGGTAGAGATACACCTGATGGTAGAAACGGTGCTGTTCTCCAGTTCTGGTATGAAAAGGAAGATTTAGGGAAATTTGAACTAGAACTTTCATATAGGATAAGACAGGACATACTGGTAAAACCATTCACATCCCTGTTCAACTTTTCCCTAAATCCAGTAGGAAATATGGATATGATGAAACATGTGGGTCACTGTGGAGATGGTTATGAATGGGAAGAACAGAAATATAATCGAAGCATGATAATAATTCCTATAGCTATACCAGATTTTCAAATAGAGCGTTATCTTGGTTATTCTAAAGGAATAATGGGAGCAAATTTCTGGTATATGTGCAGCAATAAAGATGCTGTGCTTGAAGCCGGTAGGAAAGCATTAAACGCTATAAGTGAAGTTGAGGGAGTAATAACTCCTTTTGACATTTGTTCAGCAGCATCAAAACCTGAAACAAATTATCCATGGATAGGCCCAACAACAAACCATCCTTACTGTCCTTCTCTAAAAAAAATATTAAGAGAAGAATCAATGGTTCCATCAGGGGTTAAATACATCCCTGAAATTGTGATAAATGGGCTGAATTTAGAGGATGTAAAGGAAGGAATGAAAGCTGGAATAGAAGCTTTACTTGATGAAGATGGTGTATTGGATGTCTCTGCAGGAAATTATGGAGGAAAATTAGGGGATTATAAAATCTATTTAAGTGAGCTGTTTCAATGATAGAATTTGACGTTGTGGGTTTCGGTGCATTAAATGTTGACAAACTTTACTCAGTAAATAAAATAGCCTACGAAGATGAGGAAAGTTATATATTGGGTTTCCAAGAATCCTGTGGGGGTTCGGCAGCCAATACAATTATAGGTCTTTCCAGATTAGGATTGCATACAGGGTTTATTGGAAAGGTTTCAAAGGATCGTGACGGTAACCTTTTGATTAAAAATTTAGTTAAGGAAAAGGTAGATACAAGAGGTATAATAGTTTCTAAAGAAGGAAAAAGTGGAAAAGTATTAGGTTTTGTTGATTTGGAGGGTCAGAGGGCTTTGTATGTGGATCCGGGAGTCAACGACCTGATTAAAACTCATGAGATCAAAAGCGAATACTTATCAAATTCTAAGATACTACATCTTACCTCCTTTGTTGGAAAATCAATTAAAGCTCAGAAAAATCTTATAAATAAAATAAACAAAATTTCAAAAGATGTAACTATCACTTTAGATCCTGGAAGATTATACACAGAAAAAGGTCCAGATTACATTAAAGATATTTTAAAAAGAACAAATATCATTCTCTTAAATGAAAAAGAGCTAGAAAATTTAACTACAAATGAAAATGAATACAAAAGCTGCGAAGAAAAAGCTAAAATCCTGCTTGAGTATGGTATAAACATAGTAGTAGTTAAAAGTGGAGAAAGAGGCTGCTATATTACTGATGGAGAGGAAAATCATTTTATAGAAGCTTTCAAAGCAGTGTGTGTGGATACAACTGGCGCAGGTGACGCATTTAACGCTGGATTCCTATACAGCTTCATTAAAGGTAAAAACCTCCGAGAATGCTGTGAAATCGGAAATTTTGTTGCAGCATGTTGTATACAAAAATATGGCACTATAAATGGACTTCCAGAAATTTCAAATTTGAATGAAATGAACCTTGAACCCTCAAAAAGAAGCAATCATAATTAAATACCTAACAGATCTAAGGTGTAATTATGGATATAACATTCAAGAAAAATAAAGATACATTAAAAGAAGAAGTTATTGGAAAATCTATGGATCTAGAAGATAATATAGAAGATTTTAAGCCAGAGATCGAAAAATGTGAAATAGAACGAAAATTTATAACCATCTCTCCTGAATGTGTAAGATGTAACCTATGTGCTGAGGAGTGCCCTGTAGATGCCATAGCTGATGCCAAATCGAATCGACTTGCTAAAATCCTTGAAAATTGTGTAAAATGTGAAATATGCGCGCAAACTTGTCCTGTAAGATGTATAAATGTGATAGAAGGTAAGGCTTCAGTGGATGAAGATGTGAAATACCATCTTAAGGATTTAAAGGTGCCTCATAGAATTTTGAGGATGAAAAACATTGAACTGAATAAAGATCTGTGTAAATCTTGCAGTACATGTGTAAAATTCTGTCCAACAGGTGCAATATCACTGAAAGAAGGAGAAACCGCAACTATAAATACAGACGTATGTATAGGATGTGGTGCATGTGTTAATGTGTGTGATAATGATGCAATAAAATTGGAAAGAGAATTGGGACCCGTTATTAAAACTAAACAGCTCCTAATTGATAAAGAAGCATGTGTTGCCTGTCAAGTTTGTGAAGAGTCTTGTCCCACAGGCGCCATAAAGCTTAAAGATGATAAAACTATCTTTTCCGAAGATAAATGCATTTTATGTGAAGTATGTACTATTAAATGCCCAGTAGGTGCACTAAAATTTAGGAGGTTGTCCCATGAAAGTTAAAGAGATTATGGATAAGGAGTTTATAGTTGTATCTCTTGATCAGAATTTGGTTGAAGTATCAAAAAAGATGGAAAAATATAAAAAATTCGCAACACCCGTTGTAGATGACCAAATGAGACTTGTAGGATGGGTTACGTCTCTTGATGTTAACAGAGGTTTCAGAGATGGTCTTAATAAAGTATCAGAAATCATGCACTCTAATGAGGCTATAATCCATCTACATGAAAATGATCCAGCAAGATTAGCTGTTCTTAAAACTTCAAAACATAAATTAGTGATTATACCTGTCCTAAATGATGAACGTGTTGTTGTTGGAGTTGTAAGAGCATTTGATATTGTGGAAACACTCTCTAAACTTTATGAAATTAAAGTATACAAAATATTCGAAATCATGTCTAAAGAACTGAAGGGTGTGAGCTGGGATGAACTCATGGAAGCCGCTGCGATTATAACAAGAAGGAGAACAGGACAAAGAGTAACTGCTGAAGAGTATGAAAGAAGAATAAAAAAATCTACTTTTGGTGAGGCTATATGGGCAACAGGGGGTCTTGAAAAGTTCTTTGTAGGGCTTATAGACATTGGAGAACTTGTAATTGCAAGGAA